>JAIBBZ010000022.1 GCA_019694435.1 Pirellulales bacterium | reverse complement strand
CAGCGGGAACAAATTCACCGATGAACACCTGAAGTTGATGATCGCCATCGCCCATCAGGCGGCCCTGGCGGTCGAGGACACGCGCTATTACTCGGCCATGGTGCAGGCCGAGCGACTGGCGGCCGTCGGCCAGACCATTGCGACCTTGTCGCACCACATCAAGAACATCCTGCAGGGCATCCGCGGTGGCAGCTATTTGATCGAGCACGGGCTCTCGCACCACGACGAGGCCGTAATCCGCAAGGGCTGGGACATCGTCGAGAAGAATCAGAACAAGATTTCGACGCTCGTGCTCGACATGCTCACCTTCAGCAAAGAGCGCGAGCCGGAGCTCGCGCCAGCCGATATCAACGAAGTCGTGACCGACGTCGTCGAGCTGATGACGACGCGGGCGGGCGAGTTGGACGTCGATTTGACGTGCGCGCCGCAGGCCGACATTCCCCGGTTGTCCTTCGATGCCGACGGGCTGCACCGCGCCGTCTTGAACCTGGTGACCAATGCCCTCGACGCGGCCGGCGAATGCGACGATCGCCGGGGACAAGTGCACGTGACCACCGATTACCAGCCAGGTACGGGATTGGTGCGCGTGGTGGTCGAGGACAACGGCGGCGGCATTCCCCCCGAGGATCGCGAGGCCATTTTCAGCTTGTTCGTGTCGCGCAAAGGGGGCCGTGGCACAGGGCTCGGGCTGCCCGTCACGGCCAAAATCGTCCGCGAACACGGCGGCCGGGTGCTGGTGGACAGCGAAGTCGGGCGGGGCAGCCGGTTCACCATCGAAATGCCTGCCGTGTTGGCGACCTCTGCGACCGCACATTAATCCTCGCCCGTTTTCGAGCACCGCGAGGCGGGGCGCACCGGGCCAGCTTGCCTGGAGGCGCCCAGCGGTTAAAAATGGCGTGGCACGAATCCCTCCCGGCGACTGCGAGCGTCGCCACGCCCTCCCGCCCCGGCGACCGGTTGCCCATGATGCCTCTGTCCAGCGGTCGCCCTGACGATTCGCCGACGAGGCGCGGCGGGTTCACGCTGATCGAATTGTTGGTCGTGATCGCGATCATCGGAATCCTGCTGGCGTTGCTGCTGCCGGCGGTGCAATTTGCCCGCGAGGCGGCCCGCCAGACGCAATGCCTGAACAACATCCGACAGATCGGGCTCGGGTGCACGCAGTACGAAAACTCGTGGAAGAGTTTTCCTGCGGCCGCCATCTCCCATCGTTATGACCCCGTCCCCACCCATCCGCACAGCTTCTACCGCTGGTCGGCGCTGGCCCAGGTGCTGCCGTATCTCGAACAGCAGAACCTGCTGAATCTGATCGACACCAACCTGCCGCTGTACATGCCCGGCCCCGGCTATCCGATTGCCGACCGCAATCGCGAGGGAGTCGAAATGATGGTGCCGCTGTTTCTCTGCCCCAGCGACCAGGCGCGGGCGGTCAAGATCGGCATGGGGCCGACGAATTACGTTGCCTGCTCGGGCTCGGGCGCCGGCGGGGGTACGCCGTTCAAGACCGACGGCATCTTCTTCGTCAACTCGGCCACAACCTACGCACACCTCACCGACGGTTCGTCGAACACGATGCTGTTCTCCGAAAGCTTGCTAGGGGCCGATACTCAGCGCGACCAGACGGGAGCCTTCATCGGCTTCTCGCCGGAGCGCAGCTACAAGTTCGTGCTGAGCTTTTTCGGCTCGCCCGACCTGACTGACGCGAAGTGCAACGCGGCGCGCAGCTTCAATTCCGCGTCCGGCACGGGAAACGATCCGCGCGGCTTCGCCTGGTGCAGCGGCGAATACCGCTGTGCCACGTTCAATGCCTACTATGGCCCGAACGCCCAGGAGTACGACTGCGTCACGTCGGTAACCGTCGACCCGACGCCCGGCCCTGACAAGCCGCTGCTCTACTCAGCTTATGGTTGGCGTGCCGCGCGCAGCCTGCACCCTGGCGGGGTCAATGTCGTGTTTGCCGACGGCAGTGCCCGGCTGCTCAGAAATCAGATCGACCTGCTCACGTGGCGCGCCTATTCGACCCGCGACGCCAGCGACATCATCTCGACGCAGTAGCCCACATCAGGCGCATCGTCGCCGGTGAATCAGGGCGAGCGTCGCCAGCCCCGTGCCCAGCAGTACCCACGTGCTCGGCTCGGGCACGGCGCGCACCTGGCCGACCAGAATGTTGTCGAGCAGGATGCCATCGTTGTCGTTCGACTCGATCATCGTCACGCGATTGAACGGATCGGTGTCGGTGACGCCGAAGTAGAACACATTGGTAAACGGCCAATGGTCGCCAATCGGTTGCATGACGTCTTTGCTGGTCCCCAAGAGCGTGTTTTCGAGGCGGAAGGTGAGCGTGTTTGCATTTCCGTCGCCGCCCTGCACGAAATAGCTGCCCCAGGCCGTCACCGGCTCGCTGAACGTCATCACGTCGGAAAACGGCGTTCCACGGTCGTCGGGTCCCTTGTCGAGCAAGGCATTTGCGCCGCTCACCGCAAACGTGGCAAATGTCACCACAAAGTCGAAGTCGCTGGTGCCCGTGATCCCCGTGCCGGGGAACGCCAAGGGTGGATCGACGACGCCGTTGAGCGCCGGATCGTCGAGCGTTTCGACGCCGTAGCTGCTAAGCGTGGCCACGAGGCTGTCGCGCGCGGCGTTCGAATTGGTCAGCGCGGCTTTCGAGTTGTCGAAGCCATTGAAGAACACCGTCGGCGCGGCATCGGCCGTCGAAGCGGCAAACGTCAGCAGCATCAGCGTCAGCGCGCCCTTGCGCCAGGCCGTCGTGGTCAGAACATGCATCGGAAGTCGCATAGGAAGAAGCCTTGGGTGTTAGCTCAGAGTTGCGTCAATTCAGGATCGGCGGCGACGCATCGCAGCCATGGCCAGGGCCGCTACGGCGCTTCCCGCCAGGACAATCGACGAGGGCTCGGGCACGACCAGCAACCCGGTCGGTTCGGTGAAGCCCAACGCCGGGTTGGCTTGGGCCGCCTTGAACAGGCCCAGCGCCGTGCCGTCGAAGCCGAAGCGCGAGATATTGCCGCCGCCGGCCGCGAAGCCCAGGCTGCCCACCAACAGGCCGTTCCCATCGGGGGCCAATGTGATGCTGGCAGGAAACCCCAGGCCCGAAGGCGCCGTGAAGCCGCCGGCCACGGCGCCCGTCGTGGCGTCGTACTTCTTCACCAGGCCGGCGAACCCGGCCGTCACGTACAAGTCATTGCCGTCGACGAGCAGATTCCCGACGCCCCAAAGATTTGCGGCCGGAGCGATGAAATCCGTAAGCGAGCTGAGGCCGGCATTGCTGCGCTCGACACCGCCCAACACGCCCGTCGCGTCGTCGGCAAACGCACCGACGAGCAGTTGCCCGCTGGGTGCGAAAGCCAGGCCCGAGAGCTGGCTCGACGAACCGCCGACCAGCGCGCTTCCGGCGCTGGTGCCGTTGGAGTTGAACTGCGCGACGCCGCCGCCACCGAGTTGCGAGACATAGACCTTGCTGCCATCCGGGCTGAAGATGACCGAATTCGGAAACACTAAACCCGACGCGAACACCTGCGGGTTCGTGGCGGTGGTGCCGTTGTAGTCGTAGGAGATCACCTTGCCGTTCTGCGAGCTGGCAACGTACAGCTTGGTCTTATCGGGCGACAACTGAATGCCGCTGGGTTGATTCAGATTCACGTTGTCTTGCAGCAAGACGCCGAGAAAATCGCCTGCCGCCGAGTAGCGGTAGACCGAATTGCTCAGCCGGTCGGCCACCAACAACTCGGCGGCGCGCGCCGGCGCGATCGCTGCGAACAGCGTGCATGCGGCCGCCAGCAGCAGCCAGGTGCGACGTAAGATCGGGAACGACATAGGGTGAAACTCCGGATGGATGCGGGTGTGGCGTATGGGGCAGGTAAGCACCGCGAAGGCACGTTGGCCTGGCTGTTCTCGTCGAGCGCAAAAGCACGCCGGAACTACCGGTCAAGACGATGCAATTCGTGGCCGCGGCGCGTGGTCGGTTAGCGGCAAGCGCGAAGCACAGCAATCGGGTTGCTGGAATCGCCCGCGGAAGGTCTGACAAGAAGGTCGGCCATTGGCCGAGGTCAGACGCGAGAGAGCTGCATTAGCAAGGCAAAGCAGGGTCGATGAACTTGATCGGTCAGGCGATCGATCGAAGTGATAATAGCTGCTGCGCGGCGGGAGTCAAGCGCGCCCGAACGGGCAAAATGGGCGATTTTCGCCCCGATTTGTCCGGAAAACCCCGCAGAGCCTGGGGCCAGACCGTCAGGCGAGCGAGTCTTGCGCGTTACAGGTCGTCGGCATTGAACGTATCACCCTGCGATAAATCGCCCGTTTGCAGGCCCTTGCGGAACCAGCGGATGCGCTGTTCCGAGCTGCCGTGGGTGAAGGAATCGGGCACGACGTATCCCTGGGTCATTTTCTGGATTTTGTCGTCGCCGATGGCACTGGCAGCCCGGAGCCCCTCCTCGATGTCGCCGGCCTCGAGCAGGCCTTTCATGCGTTGAGCGTGGTGGGCCCAGACACCCGCGTAGAAGTCGGCCTGCAATTCGAGGCGGACCGACATCTGGTTGAACTCGGTCTCGCTCACGCGGCCGCGGAGACGATGAACCTGCTCCATTGTGCCCAAGAGATTCTGGACGTGATGCCCGATCTCGTGGGCGATTACATAGGCCTGCGCAAAATCGCCCGGTGCACGAAAACGGTTCTGCAGTTCTTCGAAGAAGGCCAGGTCGAGGTAGAGCTTTTCGTCGGCCGGGCAGTAGAAGGGCCCGACAGCAGCGCTGGCCAATCCGCAGGCCGATTCCACCTGACCGCGGAACAATACCAACGTAGGTTCGCGATATTGCCGGCCGCCCGCTTGAAACAGCGCCTTCCAAACGTCCTCCGTGTCGGCCAGCACCGTGGCGACAAAATCCTTGAGCTGCTCTTCTTCCGGAGAAGATTCGATGGGGCCCGCTTCGCCATCGGCCTCGGCGCCCGCCTGCGGCTGTTGCGCTTGTTGCATCAGCGGACGCGGATCGACGCCAAACAACATCGCCAGCACGATGATGATGAGCATGATCAAGCCGCCGCCACCGGCCGCGACCGTGCGGGGCCGCATGCCCCGGCGATCCTCGATGTTCTCGCTACGGCGTCCTTCTTGCCAACGCATGGTCAGATGATCCTGTCGGTAAGCGTGACGGCAGGCGTTCTCGGCCGGAGTAAACAGCCGGTTGCCCGCTATCTTCTCCGCGGGCCGCACCGGCGGCAAGCAGGTTGCACGATTCGGCCCCGGCAGAGTTGTACCTGTGCGGGCCGGAGGTCCTAGATATCGTCGATCCCGTAGATCCCCGCGGCTTCGCCGACGAACGGATTGGTGCGCTTCTCGCGGCCGGTGGTCGTGGCAGGTCCATGGCCCGGCCAGACCACCGTGTCGTCGGGCAGGGTGAACAGCCTGTGGTGAATTCCCGCGGCCAGTTGTTCGAAGCTGCCGCCGGGAAAATCGGTCCGGCCAATGCTGCCGGCGAACAACACGTCGCCGCCAAAGACCTGGTAGGGCGAAGCTCCCCGCCACACGAACACGATGTGACCTCGCGAGTGCCCGGGAATCTCGTACACCTGTAGTTCGAACCCGGCCGCCGAAAACGATTCGCCGTCGGCCAACAGGATGTCGGCCGGCGGACTCGTGACGGGTACGCCGAACACCGCCGACATGTTGAGGCGGGCATCAACCAGCATCTGTGCTTCGTTCTTGCCGGTGACGATCGGCACCTCGGGCCAGATCCGCTTGAGGTACTCGTTGCCGCCGATGTGATCAGCGTGCCCATGCGTGCAAAGCAGTGCCGCGGGTCTCAACTTTCGCGCTTCGACGGCGTGCACGATCTTGCGCGGCTCCAGGCCGGCATCGACGATCAGGCAGTCGTCGCGCCCCTCGAGCCAGGCGACGTAGGTGTTTTCTCCGAACGGCAGTGATTCGATGGTCAGGACTTCGATGCGGGGCGAACTCAAAGTGTTTGTGCTCCGGGCAGGCAGCGCCGCGCAGGCGAACTGTGCTGGCAACGACAGGCGCGCGACGCAATCAACTTAAACGACTGGGTAAGACAACGGCTGCCAGCGGAGCATTGTAAAAAGTCGCTTTCAACCGCGACGATAGATACCACCGCGAGCCCCTGCCAGCATCGCGTCCTGCACGTCGGCACGTTCGATAAGGCCAACGCAATCATAAGGTTGCGACAAGCCCCTTGAGCCGGCGGGCAGAAACCGCACCTCTCGGCACACGACTTGCAATTTCGGTTCGGCGCGCGTGGACCGCCCGGACCGTCGCCGGACCCCCCTGTCCCTGACATTACGGCCGTGCCTGCACGAGCGGCGAACCCCGGAGAGTGTGCAATGAGGTTTTTCTCAACGATAGGTCGAAAGGGAATCGCGGCCTTGTTCGCCGCCGGGACCCTGGCTCAAACGGCCGCGGCGCAGCAGCCGCAACCCACGTTGTATCCCCAACCGCAGCAGCCAAGCGTCTACTCGGCGAACGGCGCCGGCCTGCTCTCGCCCCGGTTGGCTCAAAAGCCCGAGCAGCCGCCGCTGCAAGTGGCCACGCCGAACCCGCTGGTTGCAAATCGTCTGAGCCTGCGGAGCGTGATCGAAGCGGGGCCCGCGGCCCCCGGCGAGCATCCGCTGATGCCGGCGTTGCGCTGGGCCGAGTCGAACGTCGAACACATTCGGGCGATCGAAGACTATCAGTGCGAATTCGTGAAGCGCGAGCGGATCGACGGCGAGCTGAAGGACTATCAATACCTGTTCATCAAAGTGCGGCACCGGCCGTTCAGCGTCTACACGTATTTCCGTGCGCCTTCGGCGCTCAAGGGGCAGGAAGCGATCTTCGTGACCGGCCGCAACGAGAACAAGCTCGTGGCCCACGGCACCGGCTACAAGAATCGCGTCCTGGGCACCTTGGAGCTGGACCCCAACGGCTGGGTCGCGATGCGCGACAACCGCTACCCGGTGACCGAGATCGGCATGCTCAACCTGACCGAGAAGCTGATCGCGATCGGCCGGGCCGACACGCAATACGGCGAGTGCGAAGTGGTCTTCCGCCCGAACACGAAAATCAACGGCCGGAGTTGCACGTGCATCGAGGTCAAGCATCCCGTGCCACGTCGCAACTTCCGTTTCCACCTGGCGCAGATCTTCGTCGATGACGAGTTGGTGGTGCCGGTGCGCTATGCGGCCTATGAATGGCCCAAAACGCCCGGCGGCAAGCCGGAGCTGGTCGAGGAATACACCTACCTCAACCTGAAGCTCAACAACGGCTTCACCGACTCGGATTTCGATCCGGCCAACGGCTCCTACGGCTATCCGCAATAAGCTACCGCTCGCGCCCTGCCAGGGGCGCGCGTTCACCCGTTCGGCGTCTACCCCCGCGGCCCGGTCAGGTCTCACGACCTCTCCGGGCCGCGTGCGTTGAACGGCGGCAATGGCTCCTCGGTGACACGTCGGTTACGCTGGGTGCTGCGCGTGGGAACTCCACCTGCCGCTTGGGATGCACTCACCCTGCCGTAGCCCCCTGCCATGCCTTGCTCATCGATTCGGTGTTGGTTTCTGCTGCTCTCCTGCTACTGCACCGCGGCCGCGCCGATCACTGCCGCCGAGCCCGCGCAGCCGGCGACCACGGCGCCCGTGGTCATGACCGACGAAGGCCGGGCAGTGCACGCGGCGGGTTTTGTGTTCGACGGACATAACGATCTGCTGTGGATGATTCGCACCGAAGGCGGCTCGTCCTTCGACAAGCTCGACATCGCCGTCCACCAGCAAAAACTGAATACCGACATTCCCCGGCTCCGCGCCGGCAACGTCGGTGCCCAGTTCTGGTCCGTGTATGTGCCGGCCGAAACGGCCCGGCAAGGTACGGCCCTGCTGCAGACGCTCGAGCAAATCGCCCTGGCGAAGGAGATGATCCGCCGATATCCCGACGTGTTCGAACTCGCCTCGACCGCGGCCGACGTCGAACGGATTCAGGCCGCGGGAAAAATCGCGTCGATGCTGGGCGTCGAGGGCGGGCACTCGATCGAGAACTCGTTGGGCGTGCTGCGGCAGCTCTACGAGCAGGGTGCCCGTTACATGACGCTGACCCATGCCGACACACTCGCCTGGGCCGACGCCGCGACCGACGAACCCCAGCACGATGGGCTCACGGCCTTTGGCGAGGCCGTCGTGGAAGAGATGAACCGCCTGGGCATGCTCGTCGACCTGTCGCACGTGTCCGAGGCGACCATGCGTGACGCCCTACGCGCGAGCCGCGCCCCGGTCATCTTCTCCCACTCTTCGGCGCGGGCCATTGCCGACCATCCGCGCAATGTGCCCGACGACCTGCTGCGCGAAACGGCCGCCCAAGGAGGCATCGTGATGGTCAATTATTACTCCGGCTTCGTCGTACCCGCCTCGGCACGGTTACGCGCGCAGATGTTCGCGGTGGGGCGCGAACTGCGACAAAAATTTCCCGAGCAGGCAGATTTCGACCGCGCGATCGACGCCTGGCGCAAGGCGAATCCGATCGAGCCGGGTACGATTCACGACGTCGTCGCGCACATCGATCACATCGCGCGTGTGGCCGGCGTCGAACACGTCGGCCTCGGTTCCGACTACGACGGCGTCGAAATGCTGCCCAAGCAACTCGAAGACGTTGCAACCTATCCGCTGATCACGCAGGCGCTCTTGGACCGCGGCTATGGTGCCGAGGACATTCACAAGATTCTCAGCGGCAACATCCTGCGCGTGCTCCGCGCGGCCGAGCAGGTCGCCGCGCAGATGCAAACCGGCGAGCCAGCGCCCTGACGAGCAGCTAGCGCAGCCGCCGGCTGGTTCGATTCGTCACGGTCGAGCCTTCGCTGCCCGGGAGCGTCAATTGAGTGCCGGGCTGCAGGCGATCCACGTTGTTGCCCAGCGTCTGACGGTTGAGCTCATAAATCTCGGACCAGCGCCGAGCATCTCCCAACTCATTGCGAGCGATGTCGAACAACGTGTCGCCCTCGGCGACGACATAGGGGCGCGGCCCTGTAGGTGCCACGGCGACGGGCGCACCGCGAATGTCGCGGCTGGCGGCGGCCGGCCGGAGTTCACGCGGCATCAACTGCGGGTAGGTCGCGGCGAGCGTCTCGGCCGGCGGGGTCGAGATGACGTCGCCGACGCGCAGCCGGTTGGCGCGCGGATAGCGGTCGCGATTGTGCTCGAACAAGGCCTTGAAGTAGGCGCCGTTGCCGTAGATTTTTTGCGAGATCACCCAATAGTTGTCCTGCGGCTCGACCGTGTAAGTACCCGCGGTCGCCGAGCGAGTCACGGAGGGCTCGACGTCGGCCGACATGGTCTGGGGAGTCCGCTGATGCGGCCGGGCAAAATCGCCGGCCGGCGGGGTGCGCGGTTCGAGATCGGCGGTCGGTTCGGAGAACTGGCCCGTGTCGGAAGTCATCGCCTCCGGCTCGGCCAGCGGAGCGGCAGCGACCGACGCGCGGCGACGGCTGGAGCGTGGCGCCGGGGCCAATTCGCCCGCATCGGCCGTCGGCGGCGACATCTCGGCAGCAGGCGTCGTCGCGAACGGCGACGCGCTGGGCTCGGGCGGCGCGGTGAATCCTTCGGTCGCCGGGGCTGCTTGGCCACTGTCGGCAAAGGCCGAAGGCTGCTCGGCTTCCGTCGGAAACGCCGACGCGGCAGGGGGCGACTCGGCCGCAGGATGATCGTGGGCTGTTGCCGGCATCTGGCCGGAGGGCTCCACTCCATAGGGCGCGCCGGCCATCTGGGAGGGCTCGGCCGCCGGGAACGACTCCTGGGGAGGCAGCGATTGCGAAGCGTCGAAAGGCGGTTCGTGGGCATTGGTGCGCGACCCGATGCTGGCGCGAGGCGCAAGCGCACTGTCGGCGGCCTGGACCGCCTGCTGGCCGTATTGCGAGGCATCCTGTGCCAGCTGGTCGGCGGCCTGACCGGCGTCCTGGGCGAACTGGTCCACGGCCTGCTGCGCCGGCTGAGTGAAGTCGCCGACCGCCTGTTCGGCCGATTGCTGCACTTGGGCAGCCGCGTTGTCGAACGCCTGGTTGGCATTCTCTGCGAATTGCCCGACTGCCTGCTGGGGATCTTGCAGGACCTCTTGGACCGAGGGCGCTCCCGCGGCCAGTTTTTGCGCCCCCTGCTCGACGGCCGTCTGCGCTTCCTTCAAGTGCTGGAGCGGATTGTCGGACTTGCTGCCCTGGGTGTAGTAGTAGTAACCACCGCCGCCGGCACTGCCACCGATCAAGGTCAACGCTCCGACGGCCGCGCGAAGATAGCGCTTCCACGAGCCTGTGGCTCCCTCGACCGGCACGCGACGCTTCTTCTTTTTCGGTGACGCTTGTTCGTTGTCGTCCTGCTCGTCGGCATAGTCGCGCTCGTCGTCCTGATCCTGATCGTTACGATTCTTCATCGAAGGATGTCCTTCCGTGGACTGCAATGTTTGATCGGGGGGGAGCCGGGCCACCGGGTTTCAGACGGCAGTACGGCGCCGGGCGACGCGCAACCGCGCGCTGCGCGCACGAGGATTCGCCGTCGCTTCCTCGTCCGTGGCGCGGTCCGGTCGCTTCGTGATCACTTCCAGACGCGGGTCGTTGCGGAACGCCTCTTTCACGCGCCGATCCTCGAGCGAATGAAAGCTGATGATCGCCAGCCGTCCGCCGGGTCGCAGGCAGTCGGGCAACCGCCGCAGCGCGATGTCCAGACCGCGCAACTCGTCGTTCACCGCGATCCGCAGTGCTTGAAAGGTCCGCGTGGCCGGGTCGATTTTCTCGCGGCCGCGCGGCACGGCGGCTCGCACCAGGGTGGCCAGCTTCTCGGACGTGTCGATCGGATCGCGGCGGCGCGACTCGACGATGCGCCGCGCGATCCGCCGGCTGTGGCGCTCTTCGCCGTAGGCGTAAATCAGGTCAGCCAGCGTCTTCTCGCTCAAACGCGAGAGCAGACGCCAGGCCGGTTCGCCCTGGGTTGGATCGAAGCGCATGTCGAGCGGCCCGCCGGTCTGAAAGCTGAATCCGCGCTGCGGATCGGCCAATTGATCGCTGGAGAGTCCCAAATCCAGGAGGATGGCGTCAACGGCAGTCAGGCCTTCGGCTGCCAAGATCTCGGGCAAGTCGACATAGCTGCCCACGACCGGCTTCAGGTTGGCCGGTAACTCGCTTGCCAGCAGCGCCGCGATAGCAGCCGGGTCGCGATCGAGCGCCAAGACCTGGCCCGTAGGGGTAACCCGGTCGGCCAGGGCCCGGGCGTGCCCCCCACCGCCTGCCGTCCCATCGACGATCGTCTGGCCAGGCTGCGGTTCCAGGCCGGCAAGGACCTCTGCCAACAGCACGGGTACATGGACCGAGGTCGTCACAGGCCAGTGACTCGTTCGAGAAAAAGCAGGGAAGCGGCAGCGCACCCATGGCACGCGCCCGACATGCTTGAGGTTACCTCCCCGGGGCACATCCGTGCACCCACGCTGGGGCGGCTACCTGCGGAAGGCATGGCGGCAAGGAGGATCACATGCTCCGCTCGAAGCGGCCGAGAGCATCCTGTTCTCCCGACCCATCAACCGCCGTCGGCCCTCTCAGGGCTGAGCCGACTTGCACCGCGCGGACGGTGGCCTCTGTCCTGCGCGGCGTCATGCGGTCGATGTCCAACTTTTCCAGCCTAATCGGCCTGCTGTTCAGTCTTCTCCTGGTGGCGTGATCGGGTTCGAGTGCAAGTTACCTGCGGGTTTGAAGGCCGCCTCGGCGATCTGGTCGTACAACGGACTCTTCTCGGCTAGATAGGATTCCCAGCGAGTCCGGTCCCAAAGCTCCAGATGATCGTTGACGCCCAGCAAGACGACCTCGCGCGATAGCCCGGCCCCGGTCGCGAGGTCGGTGGGCAGGCGAATTCGGCCCTGACCGTCGATGTCCAATCGCTGGGCTCGGGCGTAAAACATGCGACCAAAATCGCGCACGTCTTTGGCCGTTGGCGAGGCCCCCGTGAGTCGGGCCGCCAGCCGCGTGAAGGCATCCTCGCCGTACAGGGCCAGCGATCCGTCGGTGCCAGGAGCCGCGTAGAGAACCTCCTGTTGGGCAGCCTTGAGATCGTCACGCAGGGGCTTCGGGATGGCCAGCCGCAGCTTGTCGTCCAGCGACCGCGAATAGGTGCCGGTCCAAGCCATCGACTCACCATTTTCTCCCACTCAGTCCCACTTCGGCCCAAAGATAGCCATTCGACACAAAGCGTCAAGCAAGTTCTCGAGCGCCTCGAAAAGCCGCTTAAATGGAATTCGCTAAAGCGTGTGGCCGAAGCCACTTAGCGTGGAGACACCAACTCACGTGTGCCGCGGTGCGAGGAGCGCGAAATAGAGATTCAAATACTCGCCAACGATCCGCTCGAACGAAAACTCTTCGCGAGCGTGGCGCTGATTCTCGGCGCCCAATTGGGCCGCGAGTTGGCGATCTTGCGCCAAGGCAACCACCGCGTGGATGAACGATTCTTCATCTTTGCGCGGTACCAACTGGTGCGCCTCGAAGGGTCGCAAGAGTTCGCGCACGCCTTCCACGTCATGCGCCACGACGGGCCGCGCGAGCGCCATGGCTTCGAGCACGACGTTGGGCAATCCCTCCCAGGCCGATGGCAACAGCAGGACCTCAGACAGTGCCAGATAGTCGCTGGCGTTGCTGCGCCAACCCAGGAGATGAATCCGCTCGTGAGCACTGCTGGATTGCACCTTCGCTTCGATCCACGCGCGCAGTGGTCCGTCGCCCACGACGCACAAATCATGCTCGGGCAACGCGGCAAGCAGGCGCGGGGCCAGGTGGATGAGCCAGTCGATGCCCTTCTGGTAGTCGAGCCGGCCAACGAACGCGAGAAACCGCCGGCCGTGCGGCAAACCAAGCTCCTCGGCCGAGCGCGCTGGCAGTGCGGCCAGGCGTGCCACATCGACGCCGTTGGGAATGACCACGAGCTTTTCGGCGGGCAGCCCGGTGATGGTTGCCGAAAACTCGGCGACCGACTCACTCACGCAGGCGAACGCGTCGACGCGACTCTGCGTGACCCGGTCCAACCAGCGATGCCAGGCTACTCCATGTTCGGCGACGCGAATGCCGCAGACAACGTGTGGCACACCGGCCCGGCGCGCCGCAAACCGCGCGCTGAGATTGGCATGGAACAAGAAACTGTGCACGATGTCGGGCCGAGCCTCGCGCCAAGCGCGAGCCAGCCAGCGCAGCGTGGGGACGAGGTGCCCCGCGTGACGGGCGTTGCCGAAATGCACCTCGATGCCGCAATCGATCAGCCGCTGCACCAGTAGATCTCGCGGCGGCGGCGGCCGTCCGGCCAACACGTAGACCGCCGCGCGCACCTGTTCGGGCGCCAGGCGCGTTGCCAACTCGACCAACGAGCGTTCGGCTCCGCCGGGCTCGAGCTCGGTGATGCAGAGCGCCAACCGCAGCGGCCGTCCGAGCAAAGTCGAGATGGTTTCGGGAGCGCTGACCAAGTCCGCCTCGATGAGGTTGCGGCGCGAGAGCGCGCCGAGGCCCGCTGATTGCGTATGATTGCGTAGCTCCAGCTTGCACTGGATGGCCTGGAGGCGCCTAGAGCGGTCTATGTCGGAACTCGATCAATACGACTACGAACTTCCCGAGGCTTTGATTGCCCAGCACCCGCTGGCCAATCGCGCCGACAGCCGGTTGATGGTGGTCGACCGCCGGCGAGGCCGCTGGAGTCATCGGCACATTCGCGACCTGCCCGAGCTGCTCGCGCCCGGCGACACGCTCGTCGTCAACGACACCAAAGTAGTGCCGGCGCGGCTGCTGGGGCGCCGGATGCCCACGGCAGGACGTTGGGAAGGCCTGTTCCTGTCCGTCGACGCGGCAGGCTTTTGGCGCGTTATCGGCAAGTGCCGGGGAAAACTGCGGCCGGGCGAACGGATTCAACTGATCGACCGCCGCGGAGGCGACGACATCGGCCTGTTCTTGGTCGAGCGGCACGACGGCGGCGTCTGGACGGCGCGCCCCGATTCGCATGAAGACGCTTGGACCATTCTGGGCCGTCTGGGGCGCGTGCCGCTGCCCTGCTATATCCGCGGCGGGGAAATGATCGACGCCGACCTGGATCGCTATCAGACGGTCTATGCGGCAACCCCCGGTTCGGCCGCCGCGCCGACCGCCGGACTGCACTTCACGCCGGCCCTGCTCAGCATGCTCGAGGACATCGGCGTCGAGCGCTGTCGCGTGACGCTGCACGTGGGCCTCGATACGTTTCGGCCAATTCAGGTCGACTCGCTCGCCGAACACATGATGCACACCGAATGGGGACACCTCGACGCGGAGGCCACCGAACGCATTCGCCGGCGCCGGCAAGACGGCGGGCGCGTCGTGGCCGTGGGCACGACGACCGTTCGCGTGCTCGAAACGGCCGCGGCCAGCGGCGAGCTGCGCCCCTGGACCGGGCAGACGAACCTGTTCATTCGCCCCGGTTTTCGCTTCCACGTAGTCGACGCGCTGCTGACCAACTTCCACCTGCCGCGATCCACCTTGCTGGTGCTGGTGCGGGCCTTTGGCGGCGACGAACTGATGCGGGACGCCTATCGCGAGGCGGTGCGCGAACAATATCGCTTCTACAGCTACGGCGACGCGATGCTGATCGTCTGACGCCGCGAAGTTGCCGCCAACCGGCTCTGGGGTATGATGCCTCTTTCGCGCGCAGCAAACATCCCGCGCCCAAGAAGGGAGTCGTCATGTCGCTGGTCGATGTCGAGCATGTCCTCGTGGTTCCCACCGAGGTGTTTCACGGCCTGGGCCACTTCCAGGGGTTTCATCGCGACGTCGATCGCTACGTGACGGGGTTGTTGCGCCACGAGCATTTTCGCTTCGTCCCACGGCCCGCCGCCGAGGCCGATCCGAGTTTGAAGCAACTGATTCCCTACGTGATCTTTCGCTATGAAGATCCGGACCGCGGACCCTGCTTGTTCCACTACACCCGGGGATCGGGCCAGGGCGAGCAACGGCTGCACGCCAAGCGGAGCATCGGCGTCGGCGGCCATATCTCGGCCGAGGATCGGACGACGGCAACCGGCGAACTGCCCGACAATCTCTACGACGCGGCGATGCGCCGCGAACTCGCGGAAGAGGTCTATCTCGACGGGCCGCACCGCGCGGCATGTGTCGGTTTGATCAACGACGACCAGACCGAAGTGGGCCGCGTCCACCTGGGCATCGTGCATCTGTTCGATTTGACGGGGCCCCATGTGCGTCCGCGCGAAGCGGACCTGTGCGACGCCGGTTTTGCTCCGGTCGATGCTTTGCTGGCCGATTGCGACCGCTTTGAAACCTGGTCGCAGTACTGCCTGCGGGCATTGTTCGATTGAATGGCCGTAGCGGGCCTATAATTCACCTGGATTCGCTCGCGCCCGCCCGAAGTGCACGCGCCATGGTCAAGCTGCCGATTTACATGGACAACCATGCCACGACTCGGGTCGATCCCCGGGTACTCGAGGCGATGTTGTCCTGGTTCGGTGAAAAGTACGGCAATGCCGGCAGCATCAATCACAGCTTTGGCGACGAGGCGCGGCAGGCGGTCGATGCGGCCCGCGAAAGCGTAGCGGCCGCGCTGGGCACCGGCGCCCGGCAGATCGTCTTCACCAGCGGCGCCACCGAGAGCAACAATCTGGCGATCCGCGGCGTTTGCGAACGCGCCAGGCGGCGCGGCAACCACGTGGTGAGCGTGTCGACCGAGCACAAGTCGGTGCTTGAGCCGTTAGCGCGTCTGGGGCGGCGCGATTTTGAAATCACGCTGCTGAGTCCGGAACAGGTCGGCTCGACCTGCCCGGGGCGGCTTGATCCGCAGCAAGTGGCCGATGCCCTGCGCGACGACACGCTGCTCGTGTCGGTCATGTGGGCCAACAACGAGATCGGCGTCATCCAAGCCATCGCCGAGATCGCCGCGCTCTGCCGGCAGCGGGGCGTGATCGTGCATTGCGACGCGACGCAGGCCGTGGGCAAAGTGCCCGTCAACGTCGAAGCCCTGGACGTCGACCTGCTCAGCTTTTCGGGGCACAAGATCTACGGCCCCAAGGGAGTCGGCGGGCTCTACGTGCGGCGGCGCGCGCCGAGCGTACGGCTGGAACCCCAGATCGAAGGCGGCGGGCAGGAGCACGGTTTGCGCAGCGGCACGTTGAACGTGCCGGGCATCGTAGGCCTTGCGCGTGCGCTGGAGCTCTGCGTCGCCGAGTTGCCGGACGAGACGCAGCGAATTGCGGCCATGCGCGATCGATTGTACCGGGGACTGACCACCGAACTGGACGAGGTGCTGCTGAATGGCCCACCGCTGGAGATGGCTGGCGCGCGGCTGCCGGGCAATCTGAATCTCAGCTTCGCCTATGTCGACGGCGAGGCGCTGATGATGAGTCTGCGCGACCTGGCCGTCAGTTCGGGGGCCGCCTGCACGTCGGCCAATCCCGAGCCGAGCCACGTGCTGCGAGCCCTGGGGATCAGCGACGACCTGACGCGGGCCAGTCTGCGGTTCGGGCTGGGCCGTTTCAACTCGCCGGACGAGGTTGAGTTTGCGATCTCGGCAGTGGCCGAGACGGTCCGCCGGCTCCGGCGGATGAGTAGCATGGCGTAAAAAATGCCGAAGAATCCGGCCGCGCAAGCGATTCCCGCGACCGGTTCGGGCTTTTCTCTGGCCGCGAGATGGTATAATTTAGCCATCTGAATTTGGCAAAAACACCGAGTGCACGGGAGTACCTGCGAAAATGGCAGTCACCCTGACCGAAAAAGCAGCGGCCGAAGTCAAAAAGATCATTCAGGAGCAGAACCTGGGCGCTGAGACTTTGCTGCGCGTGGGCGTTGCGGGCGGCGGCTGCAGCGGCTTCCAATACAGCCTGGGCTTCGACACCCAGTACGACGAAAAGACCGATAGCAAGTTCGATTGCTTCGGCGTGCCGGTCGTCGTCGACAAGAAGAGTGCACTGTACCTCGATGGTACCAAAGTCGACTTCTACGACGGGCTGGAAAAGCGCGGGTTCACGTTCGAAAATCCGAACGCAACCCGTAGCTGCGGTTGCGGCAGCTCGTTCTCGGCCTAAGCCGTAGCTCGCGGCCGGATACGGACGCTCAAAAGAAAACGATCCGCGCCTCGTGCAATGCCTCGGGTGTTGCGCGGGGCGTTTTTCTTTGATCGCCGACGCAGCGACGGCGACCGGCTACCAATGCCAGCCTTCGCGCAGCGAGTGATTGACGACGCAGCCGTCGGGCCAGCGCTTTTGGAACAGCTCGCCGATACACCAGGCCGCCTTGTGACTCATGGCGACGACCGACTCATGATCGAGGCCGCCCATATGCGGGCTGAGCAGAACATTGTCGAGCTTGGTCAACGGGTGGTCAGCCGGCAACGGCTCGACGCGAAACACGTCGAGGCCCGCCCCCAGCAGATGGCGGCTCCGCAGGGCGTCGACCAGGGCCATTTCGTCGACCACTTCGCCGCGTGCGGTGTTGATCAACACGCTGCCGGACTTCATCCGTGCCAGGGCCGCGGCGTTGATCAGATTCTCGGTTTCGGGGGTGCGTGGGCAGTGCAGGCTCACGATGTCGGCCTCGGCCAGCAACTCATCGAGCGAGCAGAGCCGCACCTGGTGCGCCGCGGCAAATGCCGCATCGGCCATCGGATCGCAGGCCATGATCTTCAGGCCCAGTCCCAGGGCCCGCGGTACGAGCGCGCGACCAATTCGTCCGAGGCCGATCAAACCGAGCGTTTTGCCGGCCAGCCGCGGCAGCGTCTGCCGCTTCCAATGGCCGCTACGAGCCTCGTGATCGCGTCCTGGAAAGCCGCGATAGATACCCAGGATCAGCGCCAGCGTCTGTTCGGCAACCGAGGGCTCGTTTGTCCCGGGAGTGATGGTGATCAGGGTCCCGCCCCGAGTTGCCGCGGCGACGTCGATGGCGTCGTAGCCCACGCCCATCCGTGCAATCACGCGCAGCTTCGACGCCGCCAGGACGTCGCGATTGAAGGGCTCCATGCCGGCCAGGACCGCATCGACCCCCCGCAGATCTTCGGTCAGCAACTGGGGATCCATCAACGAGCGGCCACCTGTCGGGTACACCGCTTCGAGCCCCGCACTGGACAGCGCGTCGAGATAGGGGCCAGGCTGGTGATGGAGCATGAACGGGGTGACGAGCACACGGGGCATGTTTCAAGCCGCTTCTAGGAATGCCGGTTTCAGGTTGCAAAGCGTTCGCCCGGGGTTCTAACGCACGCCACGGCGCCCGATCAAGTGGGCAAAGGTTGCATGCCGCGAACCCGGTGGCCTAGAATCCCCGGCGGGACGAGTCGTGGACGCTCGTGAGGAACCTTTCGCCGGGAATGGCGCGAACCTTGGCTGCCGCGGAAAAGATTCACATCATCGGGATTGGCGACGATGGCCTGGAAGGCCTGACCGCCGCGGCGCGCGACCTGCTCGACCGCGCCGAATTGCTCATTGGCACCGACGAACTGCTCCGCCTGGTGCCCACCAGCAAGGCGGAAAAATGGGCCGTCGGGGGCGATATGGACGAGGCGACCAGCCGCCTCAACGCGGCCGGAAAAAAAAGGGCCGTGATCCTAGCTTCGGGCGACCCGCTGTTCTATGGCGTGGCCCGGTATCTCTGCGGCCGGCTGGGCAAGGACCGGTTCGAGATCGTCCCGCACGTGAGCAGCATGCAACTGGCCTTTGCCCGCGTGAAGGAAAGCTGGGAAGAGGCCTACCTGACCAACTTGGCGTCGCGCCCCCTGGAGGCCGTTGTCGAGCGCATCCGTACGGCTGAAAAGGTCGGGCTGTTCACGACCGAGCAGTATCCGCCGAGCGCCGTGGCGCAGGCGATGCTCGAGAATCGCCTCGATTACTTCTACGGTTATGTCTGCGAGAACCTCGGCTCGCCCGACGAACGCGTGACCGTGGGCGAAATGTCCGAATTGGCCCAGCAGGATTTCGCCGCGCCGAACGTCATGGTTCTGGTGCGCAAGCCCGAGCGGCCCGATCGCCCGAGCGAACAACTAGGACGGCGATTGTTCGGCAATCCTGACGAGGCATTCCAGCAATCGAAGCCCAAGCACGGTCTGCTGACGCCGGCCGAGTTGCGGGCCGTCGCCCTGGCCGAACTCGACCTGGGGCCGACGAGCGTCGTCTGGGACATCGGCGCCGGCAGCGGTTCGGTCGCCATCGAAGCCGCACAAATCGCGGCCAGCGGCAAGGTGTATGCCGTCGAGATGGACGCCGACGACCATGCGTTGATGGTCTCGAATGCCGAGCGGTTTGGCGTCAAGAATCTCGTCGCCGTGCATGGCCGCGCTCCGGACGCGTGGGCCGGTCTGCCGGTGCCCGACGCGATCTTTGTCGGCGGCAGCGGGCGCGGCATCAGCCGCGTGGTCGATGCCGCTTACGACCGCTTGCGGCCGGGCGGACGGCTCGTGGCGACCGTCGGTAGCATCGAAAACCTGTCCGAAGTGCATGGCACGCTCCACGCCCGCGGACCCGACGTGAAAGTCTGGCTGTTCAACATCGCCCGGGGCATCTACCAGCTCGAACGCGTCCGGTTCGAAGCGTTGAACCCAAGCTTTCTCATGTCGGTCCGCAAGCCGGACTGAACCCCAGGCGTCGGCGGCGTTCCCCGAGGGTCCCACGTGAGCACAGCGCCTGCCGAGTATCCGAGGCTCGACGTCATCGCCGTCGGAGCCCACCCCGACGACGTCGAGATCGCCTGTGGCGGCACGCTCGCCAAGCTCGTCAAGCAGGGCTACCAGGTCGGCATTATCGACCTGACCGACGGCGAGCCCACGCCGGCCTCTCCGGGCCCGGAGGTGCGCCTGGCCGAGGCAGCACGGGCGGCCGAGACGCTCGGCGTCCAGGTGCGGCGCACCTTGGAGCTGCCCAACCGACGGCTGTTCGACAGCTTCGAGGCCCGTGTCGCCCTGGGCAAGGAATTCCGCAAATACAGGCCGCGCGTGGTGATTGGTTTCGGCGACAAGACCCCTTTGGCCTCGCCCGACCATTGGCAGGCCATGCAGATCACCGATGCGGCCGTGTTCTATTCGCGGCTGACCAAGTGGGACGCCTACTTCGACGGCCTGCCCGTACACAGCATCTCGGCACAGCTCTATTTTTCGCTGTCGTTCGGCTCGCCTGGACACCTGCCCGCGGCAGGGCAGTTCGTCGTCGACGTGACCGACACGATGGAGGCGAAGCTGGCCTCGATCGCCTGCTATGCGACGCAGTTTCCGCCGCACAAGGCGCATGTGCTCGAGCGCATCAAGGCCGTGAACATGGTCGAGGGCATGGCCGCGGGCTGCGCCTTTGGCGAGGCCTTCATCAACACACGGGCCCTCCGCACAGGCGACCTGATGGCAATGCTCTTTGGACCGCGAGCGCACGGGGAGAAGCCCGCCTAGCCGGCGCTATCCCTGTACGACCGGGTTGACCAGGGTACCGATGCCGTCGATGGTGATTTCGACGACGTCGCCGCGCTGGAGCGTGAAATCGTCGCCCGGCACGATGCCGGTGCCGGTCAACAAGATGACCCCCTTGGGAAAGCTGTTGTCGCGGCCCAGGTAATCGATCAAGTCCTGGTAGGTGCGCTTCATCTGCTTGATTTGCGTCTCGCCGTGAAACACCATGCGCTCGCCGCGACGGATCGCCAGGCGGATGCCGATCTCTTCCGGCGGCGGCATCGACGGGCGCAACGTGATCGCGGGCCCCAGTCCGCAGCAGGCGTCATAAACCTTGGCCTGCGGCAGATACAGCGGATTGGCCCCCTCGATGTCGCGCGAACTCATATCGTTACCGATCGTGTAGCCGACCAGCCGCAGCCGCGACGAAAGTACGAGGGCCAGTTCCGGCTCAGGCACATTCCAGCTCGCATCGGAGCGAATGCGTACCGGCTGTCCTGGCCCTGCCACGCGATGCGGCGTGGCCTTGAAGAACAATTCCGGCCGATCGGCCTCGTAGACCTGCGCGTAGAACGAGGCGGCCTGTTGCGATTCCTTCATCCGCTCGCTGCGGCTGCGAATGTAGGTTACGCCCGCGGCCCAAATCTCTTGCTCGTCGAGCGGAGCCAGAAACGTGACGTCGTCGACTTCGCGAGGCCGCTGGCTGCCATCGATCAAGAACTGGGCGATCGCCGCCGGGTCGCCCGACTCGAGAATATCGGTCAGCGAGCGATATTGGCCGCCCTCGAGCGCCAACTGCCGCACAGTGCGGTTTTCGATCAGGGCCACGGCGTTGTTGCCCTGCGGGTCGAGGATGCGAGCAAGTTGCATGAAGGGCCTCTGCAAGCGAAAAGAACAATCGCGGTACACTACCGATTATAGGCTCCGCGATAGCCGCAGAACCTGGAGCACGGCCTCCATGTCGGCCGGCAAAGGAGCCGTAAATTCAAGCGGTCTTCCCGTGACGGGATGCACGATGCACAGGCGCTGCGCATGCAGCGCCTGACGCGCGAGCAGCTCGGTCGTGTCTTCGGGTCGGCCGGTCACGTCGCCGCGCGTCAGGCTGGCCCGGCCGCCGTACAACCGATCGCACAACACCGGGCAGCCGATCGACGTCAGGTGCACGCGAATCTGATGCGTACGGCCCGTCTTGGGCACGATCCGCACCAGTGCGAATCCGCGAAAACGCTCGACCACTTCGTAGAAGCTTTGCGCCTCCTTGCTGGTCGGACTGTCGTGGCGGATTGCCATGCGCTCGCGGTGATAGGGATGCAGGCCAATCGGCAAATCGATGAAGTCGCGGTCGAGCTCGGGCGCGCCGACGACGATCGCCAGATACTGTTTCTGGACCGTGCGATTCTGAAACTGTTCGGCCAGGTGCAGATGGGCCGTATCGGTCTTGGCGACGACGATCACGCCGCTGGTGTCACGATCGAGACGATGGACGATGCCGGGCCGCGTTGGCCCTCCCACGCTGCTCAGCTGATTGAAATGATGCTGCAGCCCGCTGGCCAAGGTGCCCGACCAATGTCCCCGGGCCGGATGGACGACCATCCCTGGCGGTTTGTTGACGGCGGCCAAAGACTCGTCTTCGTAGAGCAGATCGAGCGCCATCGGCTCGGGGCGAGGACCCGTTTTCGGCAACGGGGGCAGCACGATCCGCAGTCGCTGGCCCGGCTTGAGAATGGCGCTGGCCTTTTCGCGGTGCCCGTCGACGGTCACGCCCTTGGCGTTGATGACCTTGCGCAGCATCGTGCGGCTGTAGATTGGCAGCTTATGCGCCAGGTACCAATCGAGCCGCACTCCGGCTTCATGGGGTTCGACCTCCAGTTCGATGGGGTCATCGCGAACGGAAGGATCGAACATACGTAGGAGGACCGGTGCGCCCTAGGGCGTTGCCGGAGCTGTGTCGGCGGGCGCGTTGTCAGTGGGTGGAGCCTCGCCCGCGGGGGTTTCCGTCGCGGGGGTTTCCGTCGGCGAAGTTTCTGTCGTCGGGGGCGGCGTATCGACCGGCGGAGTCCCTTGGCTGGGGACGATATCCGGACCTTCGCCAAGCGTGTTCAAATCGTCCAGACCAGTCTGGCCACCGGCCGGCGCCGTGCCTTCGAGCTGCTGCGTTGCAAACCAGTCGTAAAACTGCTTGGTGCCTTCGCGTTTTAAGTCGTCGGCCCGCAGTCGGGCAATCGACGCAAACGGGCTGTCTTTGATTTCCGCCAGTTGTTCGTAGAGCTTCAGGGCGGTTTCCATATCGGCGCGCGATTCATAGCCCAGCGACTCATAAGCCCGGGCCGCCCCCCAAATCGCCTGCTCGCGCAACAAGGGGATTTGGGCCGTTTCGCGCACCGCGTCGAACCCTTCGACCGCCTTGCGCAGCTCGTCACGGGCCGCCGTGCGATTGCTGAACAGCAGCTCGCCACCGGCTTCGAGCCGTTTGTTCGCGGCCACCAGCTGGGCCCACAGCCCGGCCGGAGCATCAGGAAAGTCCCGTGCCAGATCGTCGAGCTGTTCGAGCTTGTTGTCGTTGGTGGCGTCGTTAAAGCTGTCCCAGGCGGCCCGCTTCTGAGCCTCGCTGGTGTTGGACAAATACACGTAGATGCCGCCCACGACGATCAGCGCGAGTACGCCGCCGAAGATGTAGGTCGAATACGGCTTCACGCCCTCGGCCGTGCGCATCAGCGCGTCGGCGAGTTCATTCTTGGGACGGCGCTCCGTCTTCATCGGCACGATTTCTCAGCGAACAAGGTCGTCGCAACCTGGAGGTTGGAGGAAAACTCGGAGTATAGAGGTGTGGCTCAAACATGGTCAAGGCCATCGACTTGCGCCGTCGCGCGCGTGCCGCACGCCTCGAACCGCGGCCCAAGCGATTTGCGAGCCTTCGGGCCACGCCTTAGGATCGACGGCTCCGCCGCTTGATCCGCCTGTTCAAGCCGGCTGTTCGCCCAGACGCACGCCCCGGTACGGATGCCACCCGACCTCAACCCCCCGCAGCGCGACGCGGTGCAGACCCTGCGAGGTCCGTTGCTGGTGCTGGCCGGTGCCGGCACCGGCAAGACCCGGGTCGTCACGTACCGTATTGCCGCACTGATTGCGCACGGTGTGCGCCCGGCACGCATCCTGGCGGTCACGTTCACGAACAAGGCCGCCCAGGAAATGCAGCAACGGGCTGCCGCGATCCTGGGAAAGCGGCTGCCTGAACGACCGGAAATCTCAACGTTCCATTCGTTGTGCGTGCGGATTCTGCGGCGCCAGATCGCCGCTCTGGGCTATCCCCAGAACTTCACGATCTTCGACCGGGGCGACCAGGAGTCGTTGGCCCGGGAGGTGCTCCGTGAAATCCGCGTGCCCGAGGCCTCGCTGCGCCCAGGCGATTTGCTGCACCACATCAGCCGCTGGAAGTCGGCGGCAGTCCGGCCCGCACAAGCGGTCGAATTCGCGGCGACGGACGTCGAGCACCTGGCGGCCTCGGGCTATCGCCGGTACCAGCAGAAGCTCAAGGACCAGGGCGTGCTCGATTTCGACGACCTGTTGCTGTGCACCGAGGAGTTGTTTGGCATTTCGCCCGAGGCCTGCCGGCAGGAATCGGCGCGGTTCAGCCATCTGCTGATCGACGAGTACCAGGACACCAACGGCAGCCAATACAGGATTGTCAAGGCGTTGGCCCTGCCGCATCGCAATCTCTGCGTCGTGGGCGACGACGACCAGTCGATATACGGTTGGCGCGGCGCCGAAGTGGCGCACATCCTGAACTTCAAGCACGACTGGCCCGACTGCAAGGTCGTGCGTCTGGAAGACAACTACCGCTCGACCGGGCCGATCCTGGCAATGGCCAACCGGCTGATCGCGTTCAATCGCAAGCGGCACCCGAAAGAGTTGCGTGCCTCGCGGGTGGGGGGTGAAAGCCCGCGGATCGTGCAATATGCCGACGAAGAAGCCGAAGCCCGGCACGTCGTCGACGATATTCGCAAAGCGATCGGCCGGGAGAATGCCCGGCCCGGCGAGATCGCCATCCTGTTTCGCACCAACGAACAGCCCCGGCCTTTCGAGCAAGAGCTGCGCCGGTGGCGAATCCCCTACGTGCTGATCGGCGGGATGTCGTTTTTCGACCGCCGCGAAGTGAAGGACATCCTCGCTTACCTGCGACTTTTGGTGCAGCCGCACGACGAGGCGTCGTTGTTGCGGATCATCAACACGCCGGCACGCGGCATCGGACGCGGCGCGCTCGAAAAGATCAAAGACCGGGCCGTCGCACGCGGGGTTTCGGCCTGGGACGTGCTCGGACACGAGGCCGACCTGGCCACGTTGGCTCCGGCCGCGGCGCGCGGCGCGCACGAGCTGCGCCAACTCGTCGAACGCTTCCGCGGGCGGCTTTCTGGCGAATCGCCGGTGACCGTGGTCAACGATTTGATTCGCGCGATCGACTATCAAAAGATTCTCGAAGAGTTGTACGACGACCCCAACGATCGCCAGGCACGGTGGGCCGCGATCGAGCAACTGGTCAACGGCCTGGCCGATCACGTCGATCGTCGCGGCGGCAATCTGGCCGACTATCTCGACGATCTGGTGCTCTCCGGGCGCGACGAGGAACCCGACAAGGAAAAGCAACTCCAGCGCGACGCCGTCGTGCTGATGACCTTGCACAGCGCCAAGGGGTTGGAGTTCCCCCGGGTCTGGATGATCGGCATGGAGGAGGGGCTCCTGCCGCACCATCGCGCCGTGTCGGCCGAAGGCGAAGCGATCGACGAAGAGCGCCGGCTGTGCTACGTGGGCGTCACGCGCGCGCAAACCTACTTGACGCTCACGCTGGCCCAATCGCGGCGCAAATGGGGCAAGCCGCGCCCGTCGATCCCCAGTCGATTCCTGTTCGAGTTGACCGGGCGAACGCCCCAGCCGGAAGGCGAGACGGAGCAGCCTGCGATGGGGGCAAAATCCAGCGCGGCGGCGAATGCCGGCAAGACGCGCGCCGACGGCAAGCCTGCCGCGCGGCCACTCCCGAAGCGTCCCGTGCGTGGTCGCGCGCCGAAGAAGCCCGGCGGCCGCCGCTAGCACCGCAGAGAGGGCCCCGTGCCCCTGGTGCTGTGCTAGCAGTGCGGTAGATCGGCGTAGTGCAATTGCCGCAATTGGACTACACTTCCGCGTCGAAGGGGTCCGCCCCGGATGGGCCCCGCCTACCGAAACGGCCTGCGCGCAGGGAGGCGCCCCATGAGCCGCGATCGGCTGCGTTTCATTCACACCAGCGACTTGCATCTCGAGCAGCCGCTGTATGGTGTGCCCGAGGTGCCCGAGCATCTGCGCGACGTCTTTCTCGAGACGCCGTACCTGGCCGCCGAGCGCGTGTTCGAAGCGGCGCTCTCCGAACAGGTCGATTTCGTGGCGCTGGCGGGCGATGCCTTGCACCCGCGCCGCGGCGGGCCCAGGGCGCTGGAGTTTCTCTGCGAACAATTCACACGGCTCAACGAGCGCGGCATCGCCGTGTTCTGGGCCGGCGGAACCGTCGACACGCCCGCGAGCTGGCCGCACGAGCTGGCTCTCCCGCCCAACGTGACGGTGTTTCCCGCGCAACATTTGACGGCGTTTCCCGTCTACCGCGAGGGCCGCTTGATCGCGCAGGTGGTTGGCGCGAGCCGCGCGGGGCGCGGCACACTGGCGACCGACGATTTGACGCCCGATAACGCCGATCTGCCGCGAATTGCCATCGTGCACGGCGCGCTTGACGGGATCGGTCACACGGGCGGCATCGACTACTGGGCCCTGGGCGGCCGGCACAATGCATCCAAAGCCGGCAGCGACGCATCGCTGGCCCACTACTGCGGCAGCCCGCAGGGCCGGCATCCCAGCGAGACCGAGCCGCACGGCTGCCTGCTGGTCGGCATGAATGACGACGGCCACTGGCAGTCGCGCTTGATCCCCACCGACGTGGTGCGGTGGTACGACGAGCGATTGGCGCTCGACGAGAAGGCCAAGCGTGGCGATCTGGAAAAGCTGATGCAGAAGCGCATCGAATCGCTGAGCGCCGCCGATCCGGGGCTCGATCGCCTGATTGCCTGGCACATCTCGGCCCGTGGCGAGCTGGCCACGCAGTTGCGTCGCGGCAACCTGGCGGCCGACGTCCTGTCGGGCCTGCGGCAGAAATACGGCGTGAAATCGCCTGCCGCGTGGAGCTGGAAACTCGAAGTCGAGCCGCCCGAAACGGTGCCTGTCGGTTGGCAGCAACAGCAGACCATGCTGGGCGACTTCCTGCGGATGGTCGAGCAACTGCGCGTGCAGCCGCGCGAATCGCTGGAGCTGCAACGGTATGCCGGCCCGCACAAGCTGGCCGAAATCGAGCAAGCCGTAGATCTGAGCGACGCAGGGGCGCGACAGCGCGTGCTGCAGCACGTCACGGCGCTGGGCATCGATCTGCTGCGCGGCGAGGAGGGCCGGCCATGATTCTCCACGACCTCGAGGTCGACGGCTTCGGCGTCTGGACCGACTTGCGCGTCGCGAATGTCTCGCCGCGCTTGACCGTCTTCTTCGGCCGCAACGAAGCCGGCAAGACGACGCTCTTGCAGTTCGTGCGGGCCATCTTGTTCGGCTTCACGCCGGACCGGCGGGCGCGCTATCTGCCGCCGGTCGAAGGCGGCGCTCCGGGCGGCAGGTTGGTCGTCTCATGTGGCGAAGGGCGATTCGTGCTGCATCGTCGCGACCTGACGCCGCAGCCGCTCGAAACGGACTTGGGACGCTTGTCGGTCGCCACGTCCGACGGCGCCGAAGTGAGCGACGGTCGCTGGCGGCAACTGCTGGGCGACGTCGACGAGTCGATCTTCCGCAACGTGTACGCGGTCGGCCTGGACGAATTGCAAGAGCTGGCCACGCTTTCCGATTCCGCGGCCGGCGAGTTGCTGTACAAGCTGACGACCGGCGTCGATCGCGTCGCCATGTCGGACGTGATCCGGGAGTTGAATGCCTCGCGGCGACGGCTGCTGGCCGAGGCCGATTCGCAAGGCCACATCGCCGACCTGATCGCCCGGCGCGACGGTTTGCGCGAAGAAGTCGATCGCCTGGCCGCCAGCACCGACGGCTACGTCCGACTCCTCGGTCAGCGCGCCGACGTCGAACGCACGGTCCAAGACCTCGAGGCCCGGCGCCAGGAGCTGGATCGCAAGCTGAGGATCGTCGAAACGGCCATTGCCGTGCGCGAACCGTGGCACAAGCGCGCCGCGCTCGACGCGGAACTCAAGCAATTGGGTGACGTCGCCCCGGTGCCCGAAGGGACGCTGGAGCGCGTGACGGCGCTGAACGAACTGCTGCAGAAGCGGCGCCGCAAACTGCGCCGGATGCGCCGCGACGCAGCGCGCTTGGCTCAGGAACAGCGCGATCTCGGTTTTCGGCCCGACTTGTGGCGCTTCGGTCCGCGGATCGAAGCCCTGGTCGAGCAGCGCGAATGGATCGAGAAACTCGACCAGCAAAACGCCGTGGCCAGTCAGGAAATCTCAGCGCTGACCGGCGAAACCAAGGTCGAACAACAACGGCTGCTCGACAACAGCAAGAAGCTCGACGTCGCCCCTGAGCAACTCACCCGGGGCGCCATGTCCCAGCTCCGGCCTTTGGTTCGCGTGTTGAGCGAAGAGCGCAGCCGTCTGCAATCGGCCGAAGAAGACGCCGCCCGGGCCCAACGTCAGCTCGACCAGGTGAACGCTGAGCTGCAGGGAGCCTTGAAAGACTTTCCCGATGCCGACCTGACGGTGGCCATGGACCAGTCCGGCCAGCACGTCAGCACGCTTCGCCGGCGGGTCCAGCTCGAAGAACGCCTCGATCGGCTGAAACGGCAGTTGCAGGACCTGGCCCAGGACAGCGACGAGCTGGCCGACAACCATTTACTCTCGGGCTGGGCGCTCGGTGGGCTGGGCGTGTTGTTCGTGCTGGGTGTGGCGATGATCCTGGCCGGGTTGTTCTTCGGCCCTTCGGTCACGGGCGGCTACGGCCTGGGACTGTTGTTCTTGGGCATTCTCGGCGCCGCGGCGGCCGTGGTGATCAAGCGCGTCGTCGAGCAATCGGCGGCCGAGCAGCTCGAAGCCTGCGAAAAGCAGATGGACGTGCTGCGGCTGCAATATAAACAAGCCAAGGAAGAGCGCGATCACCTCGACGCCGAACTACCTGGCGTCGGGGGACCGCTAACCGTGCGTCTGCAGTCGGCCGAAAAGCTCCACAGCCGACTGGAAGAGCTGCTGCCCGTACAAACGCGGCGGCAACTGGCCCTCAATGAACTGGCGGCCGCCAAGCAGCGACTCGAACAGGCGCGCCGCGATCATCAGACCGCGCAGCAACGCTGGCAGAGCACGCTCGAGGCCGCGGGCTTGCCGCACGATTTGCAACCCGCACAAGTGCAGACGCTGGCCCAGAGCCGGGTGCGCGTCACCGATCTCGATCGTCGCAAAAACCAGTTGGCCGAGGATCAACTCAGCCGTCGCCGGGCGATGGAGTCCTTACAACAGCGCATCGAACAGCTGCTGGCCGACTTGGGCCTGACGCCGGAATCGACCGACCCCCTGCTCCGTCTGGCCCAGTTGCAACGCGAACATCAGGCACAGCACGCCGCGGTACGTCGTCGCAACGAGTTGCGCCGGCAGCGCCGCGAATTGCGGCGCGATTACGAGCGGCTGCACAGCCGCGGTCGGCAAATCATTCGTCGGCGGTTACAGACGCTGCGCGCGGCCGGCTGCGAAACCGAGGACGAACTGTTGGCGCGGCTGGCCCGGCTCGAACGAGCCCGGCAGCTCACCGCCGAGCGTAACGAGCAGCATCGGCTGGTGATGGCCGGAGTGGGCGAGCCGGCGCGCGAAGAATTGATCGCCGCCGAGTTGGCCACCGTGGGGCCGGGGCGCGAACTGGACCACCGCTGGGAACAGCTATCCTCCGAGGTGCAGCAACTCGAAGCTCGACGCCGGGAATTGTATCAACAGCAAGGGCGGCTCGAGGAACAGCTCAAGCATCTGCTCGAAGATCACCGGCTGCCGGCGGCCCAGCTCGAGCTGGGTGCCGTCGAAAGCCAGTTGCAGACCTCTCTTGCCCAATGGCAGACGCTGGCCGTGACCAGCCGCATCCTGCATGCCATTCGCGCCGATTACGAACGGCAACGCCAGCCCGAGACTCTACTGGCGGCGTCGAAATACTTTGCCCGGCTGACCGCCGGAGCCTACACGCGCGTCTGGACGCCGCTCGATGAGGACGTGCTGCGGGTCGACGACGCCAAGGGACACACGCTGCCCGTCGACGTGCTCAGCCGCGGAACCCGTGAGCAGTTGTTCCTCAGCCTGCGGCTGGCGCTGGTCGAAAGCTATGCGCGTCGCGGCACCGTGATGCCGCTCGTCTTGGACGACCTGTTCGTGAACTTCGATACCGTGCGCACGCAGGCTGCGGCAGTGGTGCTCGACGAATTCGCCAAGGCCGGGCACCAGGTGCTCGTGTTCACTTGTCATGAACACATCGTCAAAATCTTTCGCGAGCTGGGGGCCGACGTGCGTGCCTTGCGAGGCGAGCTGGAGGCCGAGGCTCCACCAGTCCCCCTGGTGCCGCTGCTCGAACTGGCGGCTCCTCCGGTCCCGGCGGTGGTCGTGCCGGCTGCGCCCCCGCCGCGCCCGTTGCCGCTGTGGGACTATCGCTCCGATGTATGCATCAATGAATCCGGCGAATCGTTCGACGAAGAACCCGTTCGCCGGGCCGCGCTGCCGTTGACCGACGTGCTCGACGAATATGGCGATGCCGACGAGTTAGAACCGGCCCGATACGTGCCGAAACGCCCGGCCCGCCGCACGTTGCCCGTGCGCCGCGCGCCGCTGCGTAAGCAGTTCCCCGCACGTGCGAGCGAACCGCGACCGTCGGGCCCCTGGGACCAGGACGCGCCGCTGTGGTTTGCAGCGCAAGCCGCGGTCGAACACTACGAGACCCATTTTCCCTTGGCGGGCGTAGCCAGCATCGGCACTCCGCTGGTGCCCTGGCTATGGGCCAACCGCCATGTCGCCGTGCCGCAAACTCCGGTCGAGCCGCCTCGCGGAGTGGCGCTGCGTCACGACTTGCCCAACGAAGGGACGCCGCGCTGGCACTTCTGGGTGGCGACCAACGAGGGCTCGGCAGACGCCGAGCAGCGTGTCTTGCGCTCGTCGATTCTGCTGCCTCAGGGCGACGCCAATCGGCGCCGACCGCCGACCGTGTGGACCAAGGCCCCGGGCACCGACCACGACGATCTGGACGAAGGCACTTCGCGGCACAAGTTCGCTTGAGCGACGTTGGTTGCCTGACCGGCAGCCTGCCGTTCGCTCGCAGGGGCTTACACGCCCGTCGGGCTGCCGGAGAATCGCAGGCGCCGCAATTCGCCCGCCAGGCGACGGCAGCGCTCGCGGAAGCTCCACGTGAGCCACCCCAAGTAGAGGTTGCTGCCCAACGACGCGAAGAGCACGATGCTTGCCACGACCAGCGGGAACCAGGCTTGATCATCCGCTTTTCGAGACGTGTCGCGTTGTTGATTGAGCCCAATCGAAGCGCGCGGGCTTCCCGCGCCGGCGTTGCCCAACTCGACTTGCGCGGCGCTGGCCGGCGAGATCGGCTGCATCCTCGGAGCCGGGGCGAATGACGCTTGTGAGGAGAACGTCGGGCTCAGCGCCGTGCCCGCGGCCACAGGCGGAATCGGCATCGGCAGCCGTGAGACGTCGGCCGGCCGCAATTGAGTGCGTTCGCGCGGTCGCAATTCCTGTGGCGAGACGCGCCGCTGCGCCAAATCGACGTGCGGCTGCGCAGGCTGGCTCAAATCCGTGGGCCCGTGTGCACCCAGCGTTGGCACCGCCGTTTGAGGGTCGGCTGCCGGTCGTGGGGGCGAATGGAAAGGCTGCCAGTCGCTCGCCGGCTGCACCTCGGTCCGAGGCTCATACGGTAACGGCACCGGCGGCGGTGCGCCCGGCAACGTTTCGACGTTCGGCGCGGCCTGGATCAAGGGCTGCAGCGCGGCAACCTCGACCGGGCCTGAGGCGTCTTCCGCGGAGTCGCGCAAGGGCGCAGGTTCAGCGCGGCCCGGTGGAGTTCCGCGACCAACGGTGATCCGATACCGGCGCACGTCACCCAGATCCGCCGGAATCACGCTGCCGATGTCCTGGCCGGCGCGCAGGGCATCGAGCGCCTGGGGCTCAAGTTGAATGACATACTCGTAGCCACCCTGAGGCAACGGCTGCCATCCGTAATCGACACCCAGGGCTGCCGCCACGATGAGCCACGTCGAGGCCATCGCCTGCACTCCTTTGCTCGCCAGAATCCTCCGCGCAACGCACGGCGCGGTCCCCCCATGCTACCGCGTCGAGACGCGTCGGCAAAGCAAATGGCCCAGCGGGGCTCAATCCGCCGGCACCGGCGGGGGCTCCTCGCCGTCCAAGACGTCAAGTTCCTTGCGGAGCATGTTCAAGGCCGCCTGGAGGAAGGCCACGACCATCGGGCCGACGAAAATGCCGATCGGCCCCAGAGCTTGCACCCCGCCAAGGACGCTCAACAGGGCCAACAGCGGATGCAGATTCGATTGGCCGTGCAGGACGTACGGCTTGATGATGTTGTCGGCCATCGAAATGACCAGCGTGCCATAGGCCGCGAGCGCAGCCGCAGCCACCCAGTCGTCCTGGAACAAGAACAGCCACAGGGCGCACGCACCCCAGACGCTGGCGGCCCCGACGAACGGCACCATGGCCAGCAAAAACGTGATCACCGTTAGCAGGAAGATCGAACCCAGGCCGGCAAAGTAGTAACCGATCGCCGCCAGCACGGCTTGGACCAGGGCTGACAACAACGTGGCGACGACGACCGCGCGACTGATCCGGTCGAACTCGAACAGGATCTGCTGCTCGTAGGTGTGGGCCAGCGGCGAAAGGCGCATGATCGTGTTGACCATGCCCGGCCCGTCGGCCAGGAAGAAGTAGAGCGACACGACCATAATGCAGAAGCCCACGATCAGTCGGCCAACCACACCGCCGACGGCTTGCGTGGTGCTCAGGGCCAGCGGCGTCACCCAGGCCCTCAGACGTTCGCGCAACTGCGGCAGCTCTTCCGGCCCAGGGTTGGCCGTCTTCTTGAGCCACATGACCCAGGAGCTGCCATACAATTCGAGCGTGAAGTCCTGAAACTGGTTGTCGACCTTCTTGCCCTTGTCGACAAACTCGGGCTGCTCGGGATCGAGATGCTCCAATTCCGCGGCCGTCTGGAGCAGTAAATCGTAGGTCGCCTGGATGCTTTCCGCCGGCGCTGCATCGTCTCCGACCGGCGGCTGCGCGGGCCGCTGCCTGGCCACAACCTCGCGAACCACTTTGCGAACGTCGTCCGAGCCGAGTTGGTGCAGGGCGGCCGTGAGCGCCGCCGGCTTGAGGCGTTCCAGGTCGTCGGTGCGCAACGGCAACAGTTGCTCGTCGACCTCATCGAGAATCGGCTTGGCGTCGAGATCGAGCCCGACGCTCTTGAGCAGCTTGGAATAGCGCTCGAGAACTTCACGCTGATCGAAGTTGGTGACGATGCGGGCCGCATCGGCCGCGGCCATGGCCAGCACCGTGACCATCGGCGCCAGGACGACCAGCAGGATCATCAGCGTGGTCAGCAACGCCGCCAGGTGATTGCTCCCCTTCACTTCTTGTACGACCCAGCGATGCAGGGGGCGAAAGATGACCACCAGCACGACGGCCAGGAAAATGGGCAACAGAAACTGCGCCATCACCTGGTAGAACAACAGGCCGCTGACCGCGACCAGGGCCACCAGGATCAAGAACGAAACCAACCGTGACACGTGCGGCAACTTCCTTTCCGTACGTTACAGCGAGACCGGAATTCTATCAGCGCCCCCGGCAGTTCGACGAGCCGGATGTTGTCGCCTCGCGCGCTGGCGCGCACAATCGAGCCGATCGTGCGGCCGGTGCGCACGGTCGTACGTCGTCTTCCCTGTGTTCTTCGTGGCCGAGGACTGGTGCTTGTCGCCCGCCGTGCGAAGCTGGTTGCTGATCCTGGGCAAGCTGGCCATCCTTGCGCTGTTGTTGTGGGCGATCAGCGGCTTTGTCGGCAAGGCCCTGGAGCAATTGCGCGAGCGCCCCCTGCAAATCCGGCCCGGTTGGTTTGCGCTGGCCGGTGCGTTGTATCTGCTGGGGCTGGCCCCGTGCGCCTGGTTCTGGCGCCGTGTGCTCTTGTACTTGGGCCAGCGGCCGGGGCGGTACGAGACCTGGCGCGCGTACTATATCGGGCATCTGGGCAAATACTTGCCGGGCAAGGCGATGGTCGTGGCCCTGCGCACGGGGTTGCTTGCCTCGGCGCGCGTCGACGCGGCCGTGGCGGTGGCCAGCATCTTCTACGAGACGCTATCGATGATGGCCGTCGGTGCGGTCGTGGGGGGCGTGCTGGTTGCCGTGGTTCATCGCCAGCAGACGAGCGTCCTGTACGGCGCCTGTGCGATGGCGGTGGTGGCCGGATTACCGCTGGTGCCGGCCGTGTTTCGCTTCGTGGCCAAGCTGGCCAGGCTCGATCGCCGCTCGCCCCAAGCGGCCGAGGGACTGGGGCGGCTGAACATCGCGGACATCTTGCCCGGCTGGCTGGCAATTGCCGGCGGCTGGTTGGTGCTCGGGGCAAGCATGCTGGCCACGATCTCTGCGCTGGGCGGACAGCACGCGCACCCCTTCGCCGATTGGCTGCTTTGTTCGGCCGTCGTGGCGCTGGCCTCGACCGGTGGGTTTCTATCGCTGGTACCGGGTGGCGCGGGAGTGCGCGAAATGCTGATCATTCCGCTCTTGGCGCCACGGTACGGCGAGGCCGTGGCACTCGGCGCCGCGGTGCTGTGGCGCATGGCGTCGTTGCTGGCCGAGTTGGTCCTTTCGGCTATCCTGTACCCTGTGCGCGGTGCGCCGCGCGAGGCCTCTTCCGCTTCCGCCACGTCCCCCCGCTGAACCGATGTTGTCGGCCGTCATTCCGGTCTTGAACGAGGCCGCCAGCCTGGACGCGCTGTATCTCGAACTGGACCGCGTGTCGCAGCGACATGGCGACGCGTGCGAGTTCGTGTTTGTCGACGATGGCTCGACCGACGGTTCGTGGGACGTCATCTGCCGGCTGGCTGCGCTCGATCCCCGCGTGCGCGGCATTCGCTTTCGCCGCAACTTCGGCAAGGCCGCCGCGCTCAGCGCCGGTTTCGGTGAAGCGCGGGGCGAACTGGTGATGACGCTCGACGCCGATCTGCAAGACGACCCGGCCGAGATACCCCGGTTCGTCGAGGCGGTCGCCGGCGGCGTCGATGTGGTCAGCGGATGGAAACAGGTGCGGCACGACCCCTGGCACAAGGTGCTGCCCAGCCGGGTGTTCAATTGGCTCGTCGGACGGCTGACCGGCGTCAAGCTGCACGATCACAATTGCGGGATGAAATGCTATCGCCGCGAAGTTCTGGCCGAGGTCAAACTGTACGGCGAGCTGCATCGCTTTGTCCCGGTGCTGGCCGCGGCGCGGGGATTTCGCGTTGGTGAGCTGGTGATCAACCATCGCCCCCGACGACACGGCTACTCGAAATACGGCTGGGACCGCATCTTCAAAGGGCTGCTCGACCTGATGACGGTCAAGTTCCTCACCGGCTTCGGGCAGAGTCCTCAACATCTCCTGGGCGGCATCGGGCTGACTTTTTTTGCCCTCGGCGGCGTGGGCATGTTGTGGTTGACGGGCTATTGGATGGCCGCGCAACTCAATCCCGACTGGCACTTGCTGCCATTGCATCAGCGGCCGGCCGTGTTGTATTCGCTCGGAGCGTTGCTGGTCGGCATTCAACTCATGTCGCTCGGCCTCTTGGCCGAGATGGTCATCGCCTACAACGGCCGCCCGAGCGACGGCTATTCGATCGCCGAGCGGACACCCGGCGCAGGGTCGAGCACCGGCACGGCAACGCCATGAACGGGCCGGACACCGATCGCGCCGCCTGGCGCCGGGCCATGTACGGCCTGCTGATCGTCACGAGCCTGGCCGGAGTGGCGGCACGCATCGCGGCGCTCGATACCCCCAACGTGCGCGACCCGGCCAAGCGCCGACCGTTCCTGAGCGCCAACGATCGTTCGCGCTGGTGCACGGTGCGTGCCCTGGTCGAGCACGGTACCTATGCGATCGACGACGTGGTCCGCGAGCCGGGCTGGGACACGATCGACATGGTGTCGCACGATGGACACCTGTATTCGAGCAAGCCGCCGCTGCTGGCAACGCTGGTCGCCGGGGAATACTGGGTCCTGCACCGGCTGACCGGCAGCACGCTGGGCGAGCAGCCCCACGCGCTGGGCCGGTTGATGCTGGCGACCATCAACCTGCCGGCCTTGGCGTTGTATTTCGTCGTGTTGACGTCGCTTGTCGAACGTTATGGAACGACCGATTGGGGCCGCGTGTTCACGATGGCCGCCGCCACCTGGGGCACCTTGCTCACGACGTTCGGCGTGACCTTGAACAATCATTTGCTGGCCGCTGTGGCGGCCGTGGGCGCGGTAGCCTTGGTGCTGCGCATCGTTCGGGGTCAACGCGCCCGCGCGGGAACGTACTTGCTCTGCGGGCTCGCCACGGGGCTGATGGCCGCGCTGGAATTGCCGGCGCTGGCCTTGGCGCTGCCGCTGGCCCTGTGGCTATTTGCCTACGACGCCCGGCGAACGGTCGCCTGGTTCGCACCGGGCGTGTTGCTGGTCACGATCGCCGCCTTGGCCACGAACTATGCAGCCCATGGGACGATTCAACCGGCGTACGCCAGGCAGATGCTCGATCCTGCCAGCGGCGAGAACTGGTACGTCTACTCTTACGAGCACCAAGGGCGCACCATCGAAAGCTACTGGCAACATCCCCAGGGCGTCGACCGGGGCGAGCCCTCGCGCGCCGTGTACGCCTTTCATATCCTGTTCGGACACCACGGCGTGTTTTCGCTCACGCCCGTGTGGCTGGCGAGCGCCGTCGGCCTGGGGCTGTGGTTGCGCGGCCGGGGACAGGCCCCGTGGCTGCTCGGCGCGCTGATTGCGGGCGTGTCGCTGGTCTGCCTGGCGTTTTATCTCTCGCGGCCCATGCTGCAGCGGAACTACGGTGGTACGGCGGCAGGCTTTCGTTGGCTGTTCTGGTTCGCTCCGCTGTGGCTGGTCGCAATGCTCCCGGCGGTCGACACCGCAGCGGGCCATCGCGCCGCACGCGGGTGGTGCCTGGCTCTGTTGGCCGTGTCGGTCTTTTCGGCGTGTTACCCCGTATGGAACCCCTGGACGCATCCCTGGCTTTACAACCTTTGGGTTTGGCTGGCAGCACCTTGAAAAACGCGTCACAATAGTCGGCGCCTGTCCGCCGAATGACTTGATGCCCTCTGGGCCTGCAAACACCGCATATATCTCGGGAGGATTTCGATCATGTCGCGCATCCGCCGCACCCTCGTACTGACGCTGGCCGGTCTGCTGATCTTGCCGGCCGTGGCCCTGGCGGCCGACAAAAAATCGCCCGGCGACACGCTGCTGGGCAAGTGGTGGTTCCCCAAGAAGAACGGCCGCCTCGAAATCGTCAATAAAGATGGCGTCTATTTCGGCAATGTGATCGCTTATTACGAAGACCCCGAGGCGCTCGACAAGAACAACCCGGACGAATCGCTGCGGAAGCGGAAATTCATCGGCATCGAGATGCTGCGTGACTTCACCTACGACGCCGACGCCCAGGAATGGTCGGGCGGCACGATCTACGACGGCGACAGCGGCAAGACCTACAAATCTCGCATGTGGTACAAGGACGGCGACCCGAACACGCTCAACGTGCGCGGGTTCATCGGCATCTCGATCCTGGGCCGAACCGAAATCTTTACCCGGGTGACCAAGGAAGACGAGGCCAAGGACGCTGCCGATGCTGCCGCCAAGGAAAAAGAAAAAGAGCAGGCCAACAAAGACAAGCCGGCGGACGCCGGTGCCGACAAGCCCGAGGGCGACAAGTAATCGCCCGGGGGTCTGGTGCACCGCGAGTGTCAATCGCGCTGGAGTTGCAGCTCGTCCCAGGTGGCCGGCGGCGCGGCGGTGATGTCGATCGGCTCGCCGGTCATCGGATGGCGCAGCGCCAGGCGCTGGCCATGTAGCGCGATCGGCCGCAGTCGGGCATCGTCGACCGGCGGTCCAAACGTCGTTTGCGCGCCATATTGAACGTCGCCCACGACTGGCCAGCCGCGCGACGCGGCCTGCACACGGATCTGGTGCATGCGGCCGGTTTGCAACACGATCTCGAGCCATGAGCCGGAGCGGCTGCGCCCCAACGTGCGATATTCGAGCACGGCCTGCCGCGCCTCGGGATGCTCGGGCGGAACAATTTCGGCCCGAGGTTCGTCGGGCACTTTGCGGACGAAATCTTCCCAGCGACCTTGGGCTGGCTCGACGTGCCCTTCGACACAGGCCCAGTAGATCTTCTCGATCGAGCGTTCTTCGAACTGCCGGCCGATTTTTTTCGCGGCGCGGCTGTGCCGGGCAAAGACCATCACGCCCGAGACCGGTCGGTCGAGGCGATGGGGAATGGCCAGGTAGGGTGCTTTCGGTCGCCCTTCGCGCTGCATCAAGAACTGCTTGATGCGCAGCTCCAGGCTGTCGATGCCCGGCGGTGCCTGGCTGAGCACGCCCGAGGGCTTGAGAACGACAAGGACGGGCCCCTGCTCGAGCAGGATGTCGGGCGGCGGCAGTTCCATGGCGGCGGACGCGATCCTATTCGCAGCGCAAAAAAACCGACGGGTCGGACCCTCCGGCCCGACCCGCCAGAATGTGCATGACGAGCTGGCGCTTTAGATCTGGCTCGCGCTGGGCACCACGAACGGCGCACGGTATTCGCGGGTCAGCATCGCGTCGGCCTGCGAATTGTTGGCGAACTTTTCGTTGGCCGCGTCGAAGGCGAGCTTCGGACCGCACTGGATTTGCGTCTCGCTCAGGTTCACCTTGTCTTCGGTCAGGTGATCGCTGAACCGGGTGAAGCTGTCGAGCAACTCGGGGTTGTCGGACAACTGAGCCTTGACGTCTTCCGGCGACATCTTCTGGCCCAAGCGGTACGAGATGTTGCCCAAGTGGCACAACGCGCTCGAGAGGTGACCCTCGAGAATGTCGGCGTGCAGGTCTTCCTGCTTCCGCGACAAAACGCAGTCGATGAAGTTGCCGAAGTGGTCGCCGCCCCCGTCGAATTTCTCGACGAGCTTGCCGTCGAGATCGAACGCGGCGCCGCTCGAGTAGTCGGTCATCACCAGGTAGCCCTTGGTGCCGTAGAACACGTTGCCGACTTTCGCGCCCTTGAAGTCGGGCGTCTCGAGACCGCGAACCTCGAAGATCAGCAGACGATTGCCATACGTGTGCATGGTGATTTGCGTGTTGGCGGTTTCGCCGTCGTCCTCGTAGCCGAAGCGGCCGCCATACGACATCACGGCTTCGCCGAGGTTATCGACGTTCAGCCCCCACCGGGCCACGTCCATCTGGTGGATGCCCTGGTTACCCAGGTCGCCGTTGCCGTAGTCCCAGTGCCAATGCCAGTTGTAGTGGAAGCGATTGCCCGAGAACGCCCGCTCCGGTGCCGGACCGAGCCAGAGGTTGTAATCGACGCCGGCCGGCGGTTCCTTGTCGGGCTGATGGCCGATGGACGGGCGCCGCTTGTAACACAGGCCGCGGGCCACGGTCACATCGCCCAGCTTGCCGTCGTGCAGATAGGCCATGGCCTTATTCGTGCCTTCGGTCGAACGGATCTGCGTGCCGGTCTGGCAAATGCGCTGGTGCTTGCGGGCCACCTCGACCATCCGGCGGCCTTCGCTCACGTTGTGGCTGACCGGCTTTTCACAATACACGTCCTTGCCGGCCTGCATGGCCCAGATCGACGCGAGCGAGTGCCAGTGGTTGGGCGTGGCGACGCTCACGACATCAATGGTCTTGTCGTCGAACACTTCGCGCATGTCCTGCACGACCTTCGGCTCGTGGCCCGACAGCTCCTTGACCTGGCTGGCACGGCGCTTGGCGACATTCGAGTCGGGATCGACCAGGTAGAGAATCTGGGTGTTGGGACGCTTGGCAAACTGTTCGATGTGCTCGCCGCCGCGGCCGCGTACGCCGAGGATGGCCACCCCGAGCTTCTCATTGGGGCTCGACGGGGCATTGTCGGCCGCCGCGACGACTCGGGTCGAGGCGGTGGCCGCCAGGGCCGTCGCCGTGGCGAACATCGACTTTTCTAAAAAACGGCGACGATTGAAGTCGGTCATCGCAGAGAACTCCAGAATGTTGTTGGTGGGCAGCCCTGGGGGGGCGGCGCGGCGGTCGACGCGCTCGCGAGGTGTCGTGCTGCACAGCACTACCCCGCGAAAGGCGGCCGGGTGTCAGCACCGGGTGTCAGAATAGCACAACTCGGCCCCGGGAAGCCACTTGGGCACCGCGAAGCAGCCTCGGCGGCCAACGTCACTTGGCTTCGGCAGGTGACATATCTGCGGCAGCAGCAGCACTTTGGGCGCGAATGCAATACAGGTGCTCGACTCCACGAACGAGCAAGGCATCACCCGCGACTGCCGGCGTAGCCCAAACTTGTTCGTTCAGGCGGTTGGTGCCGAGGATTTTGAATTCCGGTTCGGCGGCCACGAAAAATGCCGTGCCGTCGCCGTCGATCAAGAGGATTCGGTCCTCCAACACCAGCGGCGAGGCGACAACATCCTTCCCGTCGGGCAACCGCTCGCGATACAGGCGTTCGCCCGTGGCGGCGGCGTAGCAGGCCAAGATCGATTCTTCGGAGACATACAGCCGGGGCCCCGCGACGACGGGCGACGCGAGGCCGGGACCCGACCGCACGCGCCACCAGGCGATGCCGTCGTTGTGAACAAGCTCCTTGCTGGCGGCCTCTTTCTTCGACAGCGAGATGTCGCCTGACTTGCCCGCTTTGACCGAGAACAACGGCGCAGTGCTGAACGGGCCGTTGTTCCCCAAGAACAACGCGTCGCCTTGGGCCGTGGGGCTGCTGGCGAACGACGACGGGAAATTGCCCAGTTCCCAGAAGGCCTGGCCCGTGGCGAGATCGTACGAATACACGCGAGTGTTCCCGCAGGCCACGAGCTCGGTGCGAACCGAGTTGCGCCAAACGAACGGAGTCGCCCACGAGGTGCCTTTGCTGCGCGGCGCGCGCCAGCGTTCCTGGCCGGTCGCCGTCTCGAGGGCCACGAGGAACGAGTCTTCCTCGTTGTACCATTGCACGTAGACCAGATCGCCGACGATCACCGGCGAGCTGCCAGTTCCTAGATTGGCCTGCATCGGATGCACGCCCAGATCAACGCTCCAGGCCAGCTCGCCATCGACGCGGTAGGCGAAGACCTTCCCGATCGAGGCCAGCCAGACGACGACGTGCTTGCCGTCGGTGGCCGGCGTCTCCGTGGCATACGTGTTCGTCACGTGCGCCGGGATCGGCGGCTGTTGTTCGGCGATCTGCTGACGCCATTGCTCCTGGCCTCCGGCGAGATCGAAACAGGCCAGTTCCCAGCGATAGGAATCCTCAGGCGGCTTGGCCGGACCGGTAAAGGCGTTCGTTGCGGCCTTTTTCGGTTCGGGATCGGCCGTCGAGACTGCCGTCAACACAAAGACCTGCTGCCCCCAGACCACCGGCTGCGCCCAACCGGAACCGGGAACACCGACTTTCCAGGCGATGTTTTCCGTCGGCGACCAGGCGTGCGGAAACCGCGCACTCTCGACCGTCCCATCGCCGCGCGGACCGCGAAACTGCGGCCAGTTCTCCTGGCCGCAGGCACTGGCGACGCCAAACACGCAAGATACGGCGACGAGCAACCCGAGTCGTAGGCGTGGCATAATCCGATCCTTTGCAGGGCAAGAGTTAATCCGGCAAGCCGGCGCGGCATTTTAGACGTCCGGCCGAATTCGACGATGCGGCGCCGCCGGCTCGGTCAACCGTACCGCTCCATCCAACGATCGACCACCGCGGGCAGGTGCCGATTGAGCAGGCTCAGCCACCATGCCGGCCAGTCGGGGATCAGGTTTCGACGTCCGCGCTCCATGGCCTGTGCAATCCGGCCCGCACACACCTCGGCCGGCAGTCCCGCGGGCACAGGCCAAGGAACGTCGCCGCGCCGATCGACCAGGTGGCTGTGAAATTCGGTTTGCGTGGTGCCAGGACAGACCAACAGCAGGTCGATACCTAAGGGCCGTAATTCACCCCGCAGCGACGTGCTCAGTCCCTGCAGCGCAAATTTGCTTGCGCAATACTCGCTCATCCGTGGAAGGGCCCGCTGGCCGAGGATCGAGCCGATATTGACCACCAGCGGCCGCGAGCCGTGTCGCAGTAAGGGTACCGCCTCGCGCGTGAGTTCGGCCACCGCGAATAGATTCACTTCCATGACGGCGCGCAGTCTAGACGGCTCGGCCGACAGGAACGGTCCCAGGGCGCCCACTCCGGCGTTGTTGATGAGGATGTCGAGCCCGCCAAAGCCAGCGGTTGCGGCGCGCAGCGCCGCGGCCCGATCGTCGGCCGAGGTGACGTCGCCCGCCACAGCCTCGGCTCGCGCACCCATTCGGCGCAACTCCGCGACGAGTTCTTCCAAGCGATCGCGATTCCGCGCAAAGACGAGCACTTGCGAGCCGCGCTGGGCCAGTTCGATCGCCAGCGCTCGCCCGATGCCGCTCGAGGCGCCGGTGATCAGCACACGGCAATCGCGCAACGACCGACGGGCCATGCCACTTATTTCCTTCCGTGGAGTACTTGCGAGCGATCGTTCCCGCGGTGGCGGCGACCCCGGCCAGCCGCACGTCGCCTCAAGAGGCGTGACGGTCGGTCAGCGGCAAGCTATCGGCGGGTGAAGATTCGATCCAGGCCTCGGGGCCGTGATCCATCACGCGCGGCTCGTTGGCCGCGCCGCGCTCGTCTGCGCTACGGGGCTCGACACCATCCTGCGCACCTGGCGCAGGCAGACCGCCGGCGCCTTGGCCGTTGCGATGCGGACTGACTGTACCGCCGATCGATTCGATCTGCACGAGATGCCGCTGAGGCAGCCGGCAGTGGATGATCACACGGCTGTCGTCGTACCGTCGCGAGAAGACTTCGCCGCGCGCCGCCAGGTAGGCCAGCAAACGCCCGTTGTCGACGCCCGTTTCGACGTCGACGTCGGCAAAACTCGCGCTGAGCGCATCGCTCACGGCGTTGGCCAGTTGATCGAGCCCGATACGATTACGGGCACTCACCGCGATCGCCTGAGGGAAGCGGTTGAGCAGCAGGCTCACCTGCGTGCGGCTGGGCACGGCGTCGATCTTGTTCAACACCAACAGCGTGTCCTTGGCCCGAATCCCCAGTTCTTCGAGCACCTCGCGGACCGAATCAATCTGCTCGACAACCGCGTCGTTGCTGGCATCGGCGACGTGCAGCAGCAGATCGGCTTGCCGGGCCTCTTCCAACGTCGCCTTGAAGCTGGCGATCAAGTGGTGCGGCAAGTGACGAATGAAGCCGACCGTGTCGCTCAACAGCACGGGCCCCCAGCCGGGCAATTGCCAGCGGCGCGTGCGCGTGTCGAGCGTGGCGAACAATTTGTCGGCCGCATAGACGCCGGCGCCGGTCAGCGCGTTCATCAACGTGCTCTTGCCGGCGTTCGTGTAACCCACGAGCGACACGGTCATATGATCGCGGCGGCCCGCCACCTGGCGCTCTTTGCGGCGCTCGATTCCGCCCAGCTCGGTACGTAGCTCGAAGATCCTCCGCTCGACGAGCCGGCGGTCTTCTTCGAGCTGCTTTTCGCCCGGCCCGCGCATCCCGATGCCGTTCTTAATGCGGGACAAGTGAGTCCACATCCGCTTCAGCCGCGGCAGCGAATACTGCAACTGGGCCAGCTCGACGGCCAACCGGGCCTCGTAGGTCTGCGCGCGGTTGGCGAAGATGTCGAGAATCAACTCGGTACGATCGATGACCTTGGTGCTCGTGGCCTTTTCCAGATTGCGGGTCTGGGCAGGCGAAAGGTCGTTGTCGAAAATTACGACGTCGGCGTCTTTCGCCGCCACGAGCGTGGCCAACTCGTCGACCTTGCCGCTGCCCAGGTAGGCCGTCTTGTCGGGCACGTTGCGTCGCTGGGTCAACTGGCCGACGACGCGGGCGCCGGCCGTTTCCGCCAGGCCGGCCAGCTCGTCGAGCGGGTTTTCCGAAACGGGTTGGTCGTCGAGCAGGACGCCCACCAGGATGGCCGATTCCGAGACAACGCTGCCGATTCGGTTTCGATCTGTCACGCGGTTGGAATGCTCCCGTTTGCTGAGCGCCGGCCGTACGGACGACTTCCTCGTCGAAAGTCTAGTGATTAATTCTACCACCCGCCCAAATGTCGGCTACGCGAGTTCCGGGCCAACACGGGGGACAACTCCAACGGCAGCAGGGTTCGCGGCGTCATTCGAGCCCGTCGCCCTCACGCAGCCGGCAATAGCTTTCATACCTGCGGCCGTCGATCAAGTCGTCGGCCACGGCGTCTTTCACGGCACAATCGTCCTCGTGGACGTGTGTGCAATCGGGAAACCGGCAGCGGCTGACGAACGGGCGAAATTCCCTGAAAAAGCCCGCCATCTCCTCCGGTACGACGTCCCACAGCTCCATTTGCCGGATGCCCGGCGTATCGACCACGAACCCGCCGCTGGCCAGGGGCCACAGCGTCGCGGTGGTGGTCGTGTGGGTGCCTTTTTGCGATTCCTCGCTGACGTCACCGACGCGCAGCTTGAGGTTCGGATCGACCGCGTTCAACAGCGATGACTTGCCCACGCCGCTTTGACCCACGACGGCCGTTTGCTGTCCGCGCAGCAGTCGCCGCAACCGTACGATCCCTTGCCCCGTCGTGGCGCTGACCAGCAAGGTTGCGTAGCCGAGTTGGGCATAGTTACCCACCAGCGGCTGCAGGCTCGCGGCGTCAATCAGGTCGACCTTGTTGATGCAAACGATCGGGCGGATGCCGGTCCGCTCGGCACTCAGCAAAAAGCGGTCGAGCAAGTTGGGTTTCAGGTCGGGCTGCGCGGCGCTGCCCACAACCAGCACCTGGTCGACGTTGCTGGCGATCAGGTGTTGCCGCTGACGGCTCGTACGGCTGAGCGTGCCGTGCCGGGGTTCAACCCGGAGAATGATGCCTTCTTCGGCGCCCTCGGGTCGGAACAGCACCACGTCGCCGGCGATGACCACGTGCCGGGCGTCGGTCGACAGGGTCTTGAGCAAGCGTCGCGTGGCGCAGCGATATTGCCGCCCTTCGTCAGTGACCACCGTGCTGTGCAGCCCGCGCACGGCCAGCACCCGGCCGCGCAGGGCCTGGGCCAGGTCGACATCCAAATGCACGGCAAACCCATGCTCGTCGCCGGTCACTTCGTCGCCGAAGACCGTCCGTTTGCGGGTCAGCTTGCCCTTGCCGCTGACGCGCTCGCCCCGGGCCACGTCTTCCAGCGGCTGAGCGCCGTGATGGAACTGCCGGGTGAGATCGCCGTCGCGACGCCGCGATTCGTGATGCTTGCGAAACTCGGCGCGGAGCTTACCCTTCTTCTTAGCCATACTGGCTACTCTAGCAGACCTTGGTCGTTTTCCGACACTCGACGGACCGCTGGCATGCCGCTCCTCTCCGGATGGTTTGATTTTGCCCTGGCCGCGATTTGCGTGGTCATCGCCGTGTGGGCGGCGCGCGCGCAAAACGACTTCCTCTTCACAGGCCTGATCTTCGTGGCGGTGGCTGCGTTTGCCGGCGGCTTCAACCTGGGCGGTTGGACGCAGTTCGCCCCCACGCACGAGTGGCTCTCGCAACTCGGGCGCGGACCGGGAACGCTGGCCATGGGGCTGGGCGTGCTGGCCGCGGTATTTGGTCCTTGGCCGAGCGCGCGATGGTGGGCCGTGGCGCTGGCCATCGTGGGCGTGGGCGCCGTGCATGCGCTGCAAGGCTCGCCGCACTTCGAGTTGGTGCTCACGCTTTGGGGATCGACGTTGCTCGTCGCGCTGCTGATCGCGGCCGTGCAGGCGTTGCGATTGGGGCGCGCGCCCGTGGCCGGCGCCGCCTTGGGGGCGATTACGCTGTTAGTTGTCGTGGGCTTTGCCGTGAATCGGATTCCCCTGCCCGAGGGCAGGCCGCTCAAGCACGTCGATCTGCTGCACCTGATGCTGATGGCTTGCTATGGGTTGATCTGGTTCGTGGCCCGCGATTTTCAGCGGCTGCGCGGCGTCTGAGCGGCATCCCGGCCGCCGCCCGGCAGCGGTGCTCGTGGCGCTGCTTGGTCCGGAGTACAATCGCCGCCCGGAGAGATCTTCGCTTCGGCCCCGCACCGCTCGACACACCCCACTGGGAGACCCGCACCATGCATCCGCACCACCCATCGCGACGAGAGTTATTGCAGGCCAGTCTGGCGGCGCTGGCCGCCGCAGGGTTCGCGACCGGGCGGGCGCTGGCTGCTCCCTTTGCCGGGATGCCCATGGGCATCCAGTCGTACACCTTCCGCGGTTTCGACGTGCTCAAGGCGCTCGACGAAACGCAGAAGCTCGGGCTGCATTACGTCGAGATGTTCGAGGCGCATTTTCCCAGCAAGTCGTCGCCGGCCGAAATCGACAAGATGCTGGCCGAGGCTCGGCGCCGCGACATCAAGATCATCGGCTACGGCGTGAACCCTTTTACCAAGGATCACGAGAAGAATCGGAAGATGTTCGAGTTCGCCCAGCGGGTCGGCATTCGCAACCTGTCGGCCGATCCGACCGAGGACGCCTTCGACAGCCTCGACAAACTGGTCGAGGAATTCGACATCCGCATTGCGATTCACAACCACGGGCCCGGCGCCCGCTACAACAAGATCGCCGACGTCCTGACGGCCATCGAAGGCCATCACCCGAAGATCGGCGCCTGCGCTGACTTGGGCCACTACATCCGCTCGGCCGAAGACCCGGTGCGAGCCATCCGGCTGTTCAAGGGCCGGCTCTACGGCGTGCATCTGAAAGACTTTGCCGAGCAGAAAGCCAACGCGCGCGGCGTCATCCTGGGCGAGGGTCATCTCGACGTCAAAGGCGTGTTCCAGGCGCTGCGCGAAGTCGAGTTTCCGGCCGATGGCAGCCTGTCGCTCGAATACGAAGAGAAGGAAGCCGACCCGCGCGACGACGTGCGGCAGTGCTTCGACGTCGCCGCGAAGGCGGCCGACGCCCTGGCTTGACTCGGCGCGCGACGCGCAAGGGCGGGCTCGCAATCCGCCCTCAGAAATCGTCGGCCCGATGGCGCAACTGCGGCAGGTAATGCACGCGCGTCTCCACCTGCGAGCCGTCCAGCGTGAAGCTGCGCCAGCCGGGGGGATGATGATCCATTGTCGGCTCCGGCTGGCCGGCGGCGAATTGGAACGCCGTCGAAGGGCACGTCCACAGCGGCCAGCCTTGCCAGACGGTCGCCCGCGCTTGGTGGATGTGGCCGGTGACGATCCCGCGCACGCACGGCCATTGACGCAGGCAGCGGGCCAGGGCCTCACCGCCGTGCAGGTTGATCGTGTCGAGCCAAGGGCTGCCGACTTCGAGGGGAGGATGATGCACGCAGATCAAGGTCGGCGTGGTCGGATCGGCCTGCAGACAGCCGCGAAGCCACGGCCAGACGCCGGTGGCCAATCGGCCGAAGGATTCGCCCGGCACGTGCGAGTCGAGCGCGAGCAACCGCGAATCGCCGACGCGATCTTCCCACACCGCGGCGCCGGCCACCGGCGCGAACTGCTCGGCGAATGCGGCCCGCAGCCCTGCGCGGCTGTCGTGATTGCCCAGCAAGAACCGGCAGCGCGGCAAGTGCTCGGCCAGCAATTCGGCCAGGAGCAGGTACGTTGCCGGCTGCTCGTCCTGCGCCAGATCGCCGGTGATGACGATCCGATCGGCGTTCGACAGTTGTTCGCGGGCACCTTCAAGCAGCTCGCGCAGGCAATCGGCCGGCGGAACTCCGCGGACCAGGCCCGCCGGGTCGGCGACGAGATGCAAGTCGGAAAGTTGGATCAGCGAGACGGCCATCGGATTCGCTTCCGTGCTGGGCGTGCGTGCGGCCGTCAATCGGCCGCGACGCCTGAATCGCCGTAGATTTCCGGCTCGCGAGACCAGCGCTCGATCATCCAGATGTTGCGGAAGCGCACCGGATCGTGATGATCCTGGAACTTGATCGGCAGCGGCTCGAAGCCCTCCGGCTTGCCGGCGCCGGTCTTCGACGGAATCTCCTGGTTCCGATGCACCGGGACGCCGTTCTGGACGACCGTGATGCACGCGTTCTTCAGCTTGCGGCCGGCCGTATCGAAGCGGGCCGCGCGGAAGTCGATGTCGTAGGTCTGCCAGACCAGCGGCGGAAAGCACATGTTGACCCGCGGCGGGATCAGCTTGTAGATGCCGCCGCATTCGTTCGGCTCGCCGCTCAGGCCGAACGAATCGAGAATCTGCACCTCGTAGCGCCCCTGGAGGTAGACGCCGCTGTTGCCGCGGCCTTGGCCCCGGGCCTCGGGCATGAACGGGGTGCGAAACTCGATGTGCAGATGAAAATCGCGCACCGGGCGGACCGTTTCGGTGCCTTCCATCAACAGGCCATCGGCCGTGATCCGGACCCCGTTCAGTTCGCCGGTCGCGGTGCCGTCGAACAGCACGATCGCCCCGGGCGGCGGTAGCAAGCCTTCGGTGGGGCTGCTGCGCTGGACCTTGTAGATCCAGCCGCGAAACACACCATCGCCGTCGTAAACGTAGACCTTCTCGCGGTGGATCATGAACTGGCAATCGGGCCCAGCCAGGGACGCCACCTCGCCACTCCACGTACCGTCGGCCGATTGGCGCGTCACACAGTCCCAACCGGCACCGGGCAAACCGCCGGGAAATTGCACCGCACCAAGATTCCGTCCGCCCAGGGCGATCACCTGCAAGCCCAAGGGGGCCGTGCGGTAACCGCATTTCACCCGGCCGGCGTATTCGCCCTGAAACCACCAGGCACGACCCGCCTCGGCGACGCTGGTGGCGATGGGTCCCTGGTCGTCCTCCGCAGCGCGGCCCGTGCCTGGCGCTACGAACAACAGCAGGCACGCTGGATAGACAAACCAAGCATGGCGGCGAAACACGAGCATAGGAACCGACTACCTGGCGGCGCGAAAGGAATAGGGCAACCAACCGCGACTGCGCGGCTCATTGCCGGGGTTTTGCAGTCTGCTTGGGCCGGTTCCTGCGGTCAAGCTCACGCCATGCGCAGGCCTGGCGGCGACGCGGACAACCGACGTGCCCTGGCCCGGGCATGACATTCGCGGATTCGCCGTTCGACCAGGGCCACGAGTTCGGCCTCGGACAGACCGTCCAATTCGGACGCCGCGATCGGCGCGCCAAATTCGACCTGTACCGGTGCCGGCAAGGGGAATCCGCGCGTCCGCGGCCAGGCCCGATGGGCACCGTCGATCGCCATCGGCAACAACGTGACCGTTCCGCGGCGGGCCAGCATGGAAAAGCCCGGCTTGAGCGGGGCCACGTCGCCCGAAAACGTGCGGGTCCCTTCGGGAAATATCAACACGGCCTCCTCGTCCTTCAGCCTGCGAAGCGTCTGCTTGAGCCCGGTCAGGCCGGTTCCGTCGCGATCGATGGGAATCGCCCCCAGCCCGCTGATCCACCAGGCGAAGGGCCGGAAGCGAAACAACGAATCGCGGGCCAGGAAGCTCAACACGCGCGGGCAGGCGATGCCGATCAGCACGGGATCCAAGTGGCTTTGATGGTTGGACAAGATCAGCAGCGCGCCGGTGCGTGGGACCTGGTCGCGGCCCGACCAGCGCAGCCGCAGCCAGACGACCGCCGCCAGAAAGCAGAGGATCCGCAAGGTTTCGTACCAGAGAATCCTGGCCAACGACCGCTGCGCCATCGCGAACATCACCCCTGCGCTGCGCGGCGGCGCACCAACGCTTCCAACTGATCGATGACCTGCTCGCGCGACAGCCCGTCGGTGAGCACCTCGATCGCGTCCGCGGCGCGGACCAAGGGCCCGACTTCGCGGGCCGCATCACGGGCATCGCGCAGGTTCTGATCGGCCAAGACCTCGTCGAACGCTATCTCTTGCCCACGTGCCGCCAGCTCGGCGACGCGACGGCGGGCGCGCTCTTCGGGGCTGGCCGTGAGAAAGAATTTGCACTCTGCGCGCGGAAAGACGACGGTTCCCTGGTCGCGCCCCTCGGTGACCACATCCGCGTGCTCGGCGAGCTGCCGCTGGCAGGTGACGAGGTGCGCGCGGACGGCCGGGTTGTCGGCCGCATAATGAATGTGACGGGTCACGTGCGGAGTACGAATCGCCGCGGTGACGTCGCGGCCATCGAGCAGCACGTTGTCGCCGGGCAATTCGATGCGCAACGTCTGCGCCAAACGGCCCATGGCCTGGGGATCGTCGAGCGCTACGTTCCGCTCCAGCGCCGCCAGCGCGACGGCGCGATACATCGCGCCCGTGTCGAGAAAGCGATAGCCTAGGCGCCGCGCCAGTGCGCGGGCCACGGTGCTTTTGCCCGCGCCGGCGGGTCCGTCGATCGTCACGATCATGCTGGGCTACTGCTTACGAACTGGGCCACGACTTCCATCCATTCGCCGGCGGTGAAATCCAATTGAATCACGCCGTCCTCGACTTTCAACTCGGCCAGCGTCGTGCCGGCGAAGTTTACCTGCCGGGCTGAAGCGACCGCGCGAAAAGCTCGCAATCGGCACCGCACCGGGCGACCTTCCGTCTCGATCAGCCGGGCCACGAAGCCGGCCGGGCGGCCCTCGACCAACAGCGGCTCCCAATGCGTCGCCTGCACATTGCGACCGTCGAGATGAAAGAACCACCCGGATTCGGGCAACGCCTCGGTACGTTCGATCGGCACGACCAGCGGCGGCGCAAGCAGATCGAGCGCGGCCGCCTCGGGATAGTCGGCCGCAACGGCAATCCCCAGCCGAAAACGCCGCCGAGTCTCGCCGGGAACGATCAGCAGCGTGTCGAGCATGCGGTCGCCGACGCGCCGATGATAAGGCAATCCGCCGGTGAGAATGGCTGCGCGGTGAGCGGCCTCGTGAATCGCAACATAGTGCGGTGCCTCGAGCCGGCGGTTCTCGCACGGCTGCGCCGACATGCCGACGCCGCGCCAAATCTCGGCCATCTCGTCGGCCCAAGCGAACCGGGCCGCGAAGTATTCGTCCCAAGGATCACCTTCGGGAAGCTGCCGGGGCTCGATCGTTAAGTCCAGGGTCAGCGTCTTGCCGCCGCGCCACACCCGCACGCGCTGCTCGAAGCCGGCCACGACCTCTTCGCCGCAGATCAGTTCGCCGCGGCTAACGATCTCGCCCACGTCGAGCGTGTTGATGGTCGTTTCCACGGTCTGCGCGCGCATCCGGCTGTAAATCGCCCGATCGTCGGGATCGACCCAGGGCTCACCCGGCCGCGGCGGCGGCCCCGTGCGGCGAAACGCGAGCTGCTGCGAGAGCAACGAACTCCGCTTGTTGGGCACGCGGATCGATCGCAAGGCCCCCGTCTCCGGATCGACCAGCACGGACAAGTGCTCGTTGGCGAGTTCGAACTCATGAACGATCCCGACGCGGTCGCGCTGGCTGCGGCCCACCGGGGCGGGTCGAGATACCTGCGGGTCGATCACGCGAAAACCGTTCCCCGGCAGCTCGACGACCACCGGAAGGCGATCGCCCGCCGGGTCTTCGACCGGCGCTACGCGGGCGCCGCTGAGGGGATTGAGGACCAGCCATCGCACCTGGTCCGGGTTCGCGTCCGGCGAAACGCGACGAGCCCATCGACCGGCGAGCCGTTCTGCGGCTCGTTGCGGCGTGCCGGGTTCGCCTGGCGTTTCCATCGCTGCACCGCAAAGCACGGCGATCGTGTCGAGTGCCGAGGCGCCGACGCGCGCGGCGTCGGCCTCGTGACGTGCAGCAATTGATGACAGTGGATCGGCGCGCCCTTGCTGTGCGTCTTGTTTCAAATAGGCCGGCCGGTATCGATCGGCGGGAAAACGCGCGAGCCGGCCCGGCGACTGGCTCGACGCGAAATAGTCTTCCAGCGTGACGAATCGCCCGAAGACCGGGCCATAGGCGGACACGCGCCGCAAATCGTCGTACCACGAGCTGCTACGCCCCGGCCAATGGGCAAACACGAGCGTCGCCACGTAGTCGAGGTCCATGGCTCGACCGAGCTTCTCGGAAAACGCCAGAAAGGTGCCAGGGTCGGCCGCATCGACGGGTACCCGCGTCAGCGCATCGAGGGCCGAGCCGTCGAGCCCCTCCCAGCGCGTCTTGCTCTGCTCTTCGGGTGGAAATCGGCCGTCGTCGAGCGTGAAATGCAATGCGCCGTGGTATTCCAGGCGGGCCAGGATCTGGGGCAGAAACGCCGCGAGCCCGTCGCGACGGCGGGCGTAAACCTGGGGCGCCTTGCCGAGCAACCGCTCGAACGCGCAACGGCCGCGCCGCAAGTCGTCCAGCGTATCCTCGACCGGCACGAGCGGCAGGCGATCTTCGTCGACGTGACCACCCACGACGGCCAGCGTCTGCTGCTCCCATTTGACCCGGATCGCCGCTGCGAGCGCAGCATCGTGCCGCGCGAGACAGTCGAGTGTGTTCGCGGTCAGCAGCAGGTTCAGCGGGACGGTGGACTGCAACTCGGCGCGGAGCCGTTCGTCGAGCGTCGTTTCGGCGACGAGCGTCAGATCGATCAGCCACGCCTCGGTCGGAAAGAACCGATCTCGAGCCTCGGTCAGCACCTCGACGGCGGCCGTGAGATGCTTGCGGGCCAACTCTCGATCTGCCGCCAGGACTGCGCCCGCCGCGGCCTTGACCTCGCTGGCAAAGTGGCCTTCGTCGAGGGCGCTGGAGTAGCGCATCCGCCGCGAGAGCAATTCCTGCTGAAGGTACGCATAGCCGACCGCCTCGACGTCGGCGGCAAGGTCCTGTTCGACAGCGGGCTCGGCGCCCATGGCCTGCAGCACACGATCGGCGATCTGGCGCCGGGTGGCGCCTTGCTGGGCCACGATGGCCGCGCCTTGATCGCGGGCACGGGCCAACCAGCCGGTCGGGAGATAGGCATCGCTGACGGCCGGCACGGTGAACACCCGCCGGGAGTCGGGCTCGGGCGGCGAATCGGCCCTTTGCCAGGTCGGCAACCGGTCGCAGGCCGCCAAAACGGCCGGTTGCCAAAGAGCGGACCAGCAGGCCAGCAGCCCGTCGGCATTGGTCCCGGTGTAATAAGTGGGCAGGTCCTCGAGACTGTGACAAGGCAGCACAATCGCTAGTTCGTCAAACTTGTTCATAGCACAGCCGATTCCAGCCACCTGGACCCAGGCGGACAGTCTGGTCGTATGTCCTTACGCCGCCGCGTGTTGCTTGACAGTCGCAACGCCGGCTAGCTAAGATTTATAGCGTAAATCGCTCGGTTCGTAGCGGGCCCTTGTCGCTGGGCACTCGTCATTTGGTCCATCTAGGTTCGTTTGCCCGCGCGACGGCGATTGGCTGGGGAATACTGCACGGTGATGCCGGCCGCAGGTCGGCGCTTGTCGTGATTGTCATCCCACGGGACTGGAACCCCGCGGAATGTGGACAGAGAGGACTTGCCCATGGCGAGATCGAACGCCGCCTGGGGAATTGACATTGGTCAGTGCGCGCTGAAGGCGTTGCGTTGCCGCCCGGGCGATGAGTCTGGCCGGCTCGTTGCCGACGCATTCGACTACATCGAATACCCCAAGATTCTCAGCCAGCCCGAGGCCGACCCAGCCCAATTGGTCAAAGAGGCACTCGAGCAGTTCTTGTCGCGCAACAATGTGCGCGGCGACCGGGTAGCGATTTCCGTACCCGGCCAGAGCGGGTTGGCGCGGTTCATCAAGTTGCCACCGGTCGAGGCCAAGAAGATCCCGGACATCGTCCGCTACGAGGCCCGGCAGCAGATTCCCTTTGCGCTGGAAGACGTCGTTTGGGACTATCAGCGCATGGCCGGCGGCAGTGTCGAAGAGGGCTTTGCCCTGGAGACCGAGGTCGGCTTGTTCGCGATGAAGCGCGAACAGGTTCAGCGGGCGCTCAAGCCGCTCGACGACGCAGGCATTGAGGTTGATTTCGTCCAATTGACGCCGCTGGCGCTGTACAACTTCGCGGCCTTCGATCAATTGCCCGAATCGCCCAGCGTCGAGGACTACGATCCCGACAACCCGCCGCCGTCGCTGGTGATGGTTTCGCTCGGGACCGACACGACCGACCTAGTCGTGACGAACGGCTTCCGGGTCTGGCAGCGCAGCATCCCGATCGGCGGCAACCATTTCACCAAGGCGCTGACCAAAGAACTCAAGCTGACTTTCGCCAAGGCCGAGCACCTCAAACGGAACGCGGCCGCGGCCGAGGATCCGAAGGCCGTATTCCAGGCCATGCGGCCCGAGTTCAACAACCTGTTGACGGAAGTGCAGCGTTCGCTGGGCTATTTCACCAACCTGGATCGCAATGCCAAGATCGGCCGCGTGATCGGGCTGGGCAACGCGATGAAATTGCCCGGCCTGCAGAGCTACCTGTCGAAAAACCTCGGGCAGGAAATTGCCCGCGTCGATGCGTTCCGTGTGCTCTCGGGCGCCGGCGTGGTCGATGCCCCGGCGTTCAAAGAAAACCTGCTCAGCTTCCCGGTGTGCTACGGCCTGGCCGCGCAGGCACTCAAGCAGGGGCGGATCAGCACCAACCTGCTGCCGCGCGAGATCATGCAGGATCGCATGATCCGCGACAAGCAGCCGTGGGCGGTGGCCACGGCGGCGTGCCTGCTGCTCGGGCTGACCATCAGCTGTCTTGGCTATTGGCGCGCTTGGAGCACGGCCGACCTGAGCAAATTTCAGCAGGGAATCTCCGAGGCGCAAAACGTCGCGCAGCAGTCGGGCCAGCTCGTGTCGTCTTTCAAGGCGGCCGAGTCCGAATTCGATTCCACGCTGCAACTGGGCGAGCGGCTGACTCAGGCCGGGAAGAACCGCACCAAGTGGCTCGAGCTGTGGAAGGCCCTGCACGACGCGCTGCCGCACGACGCGGATGGCCAGGAACCGCCGGCCGATTTGTCCCAGCGCAACGAACTGCACATCACCAGCGTCCGCTGCCAGAAGGTGGACAACCTGGGCGACTGGTACGAGAACGTTCGCCAGTGGTATCGCGTGATCGAAATCGAGAAGCCCCCGGCGGAAGGTGTCGCCGCGACCGACGAAGCCGCGGCCGAAGGTCAACCTCCGGGCAACGCGGAAGAGGCGGGCCCCAAGAAGCCCGGGCGCAGAACCGAAATGCGGCCCAGAATGGGTGGGCCGGGCGGCCGCGGAAAGGGACCGCGAGAAGTCGACGTGGGCCCTGACGTACCGGGCCCCACGGGAGCAGGCTGGGTGATCGAAATCACCGGCTTCCACTTCCATAACAAAGAACCACGCAACGATGGAGCGTTGTTCGTCGAAAATACGTTTTTCAAGTCGCTTGTGAAGAATGCCGCGGCAGCCAAGGCGCAGGCGACTCCGGCCGAAGGCGCCGCGCCCGCAGGGGACGCCCCTGCGGCCGACGGTGAAGCCGGTCAGCAACCGGGCCAGGCGAATCCCGCTGCGTCGCTGCCGGTCGCCGCGCAGTTGGGCTTTCCGATCGTCATCGACCCCAAGCAGATTGACACGAAATTCATCCTGGAGCGCGAAGGCAGTGATGCAAACGCGCCCAAGACGCCGCTGCCGCGCTTCGACTTCGTGATCAACCTTTGCTGGCAGGACGATTCGGCAGCGTCGACCGGCGGTGGACGGCGCGGGGCCCGCGCGAAACGTCCGGGAGGTGGTTGATGGACAAACTCAGGCCATACTTGAGCGCGTTGAAGAAGTATCACTTCTGGCTGCTGCTGGTCGTGGTGCTGGGCTGTGCCTTGTTTGCCTGGCGCAGCGGCACCAAGACACTGGCCGAACAGTTCGCCGCGAACAGCAGCCAGATCGAGGGTGCGTTCGGGCAAGTTTCGGGCGTGCGGAGCAACAGCCCGCACCCGAACGACAGGTTCATTGAAGAGAAGAAAGAAGCCACGGCGCGGCTGCGCGAGGAAGTGCGCAAAGCCTGGCAACTGCATTATCAGCGACAGCAGCAGGTCATGGTTTGGCCCGGGGACGTGCTCGGCGCGGGGTTTGCCGACGAGGCCAACCGGCTGGGCCGTGACGACGATTTTTCCGATCAATTCCTGCTGCGCTACATGCAATACGCGCAAAACATTCCGCTCAGTTGGAATGAGAAGTACAACCTGCGACGAGTGGAGGTCATCAAGGGCGTCGACGGTGAGCATGACGAGTCCGTGCTCAAGGGCGTTTTGGTCTGGCAGGAAGTCACGCAACTGAGCACCGATTACTCCTATAGGAGCAAGCCCAATTCGAAGCAGGTCCGCGTGGCGCAAGAGAATTTCTGGATCTACCAGGTGATGCTTGACGCAATCAACAAGGTCAACGAGGGCGTCACCGAGCATTACCAGGCCCCGATCAAGCAGCTGGTATCGATCAGCCTCGCACAAGCCGCGGTCAATGCGCCGAATATCGATCTGCCCTATGCCAAAGCGAAAGCCGCCGGCGGGCGCAACGAATCCAAGAGCGACGTGGTAGTGCCGAAGCCCAGCGACGAGAGTTCCGTGCTGCTGGCCAACCGCTACATCGATCCGACGACGATGAAGCCGTTACCGACGCCTTCGGGCAAGGAAGAGTATGTGCTGATGCCGGTGCTCTTCGAGGTCGTAATGGATCAACGCCGCTTGCCCGATCTCTTGGTGTCGTGCGCGAATTGTCCGCTGCTGTTCAATACGCAGTACGTCTCGTTCCGCGACGCGGACAACGGCGGGGCCGGTAAAGGTGCTCCCGGCAGCGGTGGCGGCGGTTCCTCGAGTAGCAGTTCCTCGAGCAAGAGCAGCTCAGGGGGTGGCGCGGGCGGCGGTGTCCAGGTCGGTGTCGACATTGGCCCCTTTGACGCGAATGTTGTGATCTGGGGCTACCTGCATTTGTTCAACCCACCGGACGCAAGTCTGGCACCGGCGGCGACCGGTGAGCCCGCCGTGGCTGGCGAGCCCTGATTCGGTGATTTACCCAAGTTGCCTGCGGTCGCCCCTGCGATCGACTTGCCGAAGGAGAAGGTGATGGCCGTCAAGGTGAAACTCAAGCTCGATACGGCCCAGATTCAGCAGTTCCTGATCAATCATGTCGAGAAGATCGGCCTGGCGATCGGTGGAGCGGTGCTGCTGTACCTGATCTACGGCTCCTTTGGTCACACGCCGCTTCAGAGACTGCCCGATCAGTTGACGAGCGACGCCAATTCCGCGCGGCAGCTCTTCGGCCCCAACAGCCCCGGGCCCGAGGCCACGGAGGTGAAATCGTTCGAGGGCGACGTCGAAAAGTCCGCCGGCAACATCACCCTGGCCAGTTACAAGGTGGAACGGCCGCTCCAGCGGCCGCTGGAACTTGGCGGCAAACGGGGAGAGCCCGAATACCTGGCGGTCATCGAATTGCAGACCGCCTATGGCTATGGCGCGTTTCCCAAATCGACCAGTGGCTCGTCGAGCGGCCAGCCCCTAGTGGACGGCGCGGCTTCGATAGCGGGCGACAAAGAGACCGACAAGGCCGCCAGAGCGGCAGAAGTCGCGCGTCGCCTACAAGACGCTCGTGGAGGGGGTGGCCGGCCGTCCCGTGCGAAGCCTGCCGCGAACAATGACAAGGACAAGGACGACAAGAAAAAAGACGAGCTCGTGCCCGAGCCGCCGACGGTCAATGCGCCGCCCGCGGAAGGCAAGATGTGGGTGGTGATCACGGGGCTTGTCCCGACCAAGTTGCAATACGAGGCCTACAAGGCGGCCTTCGGCAATGCCCAGTTCCGCGACCCGGAAGGTGCCGACTTGCCGCAGTGGATCGGTTTCCTGCTCGAGCGCGCGGCCGTGCCACAAGGTGCCGAATCGGCTGATTTGAAGTGGGAGCCGATTTCAGTCCGCCCGGCCATGGAACAGGCCAGGAAGGCCTGGGGAGGCAATACGCTGGAGGTCGTCGACCCGTTGCTGACGGACGAACGACTGACGTTCCCCCTGCCGCCGCTCTTGGGGCGCCCCTGGGATGAAAGCGTTGCTCACGCGAAGCTGCCGATGCAGGCGGGCGATCCCACGGAATCGGCACCCGACGCAACGCCCGACGGCGAATCGCCGGCGGGCGACGGCACGGCACCTCCCGCCGACGAGCCATTCGATTTGCCAAGCCAGTCACCGACCGAGACGGCCCGCAGTAATGCCGTTGCCAGGGCCAAGGCCAAGCAGAACGCGAACAAAGAGACGCCAGAATTCACGCTGTTTCGCTTCATGGATTTCACGGTGCAGCCGAACGTCAGCTATCGCTATCGCGTCCGGCTGGCGCTGGCAAACCCGAATCTGGGGGTCGATCCGCGTTTCCTCGAAAAGCCGGAACTCGGCGATAAGACCGTCAAGGGCAATCAATACCGCCTGAGCGGCTGGAGCGAACCCTCGCCCGCGGTCACCGTCGGCGGGCTGGGACGTCTGCACCTGACTGGGCCTTCGCAACCCGGATCGGGCCTGCGCGAGCCGACGGTGTCGGTCATCGCCGAGCAGTTTATTCTCGACGCCGGCGTCGAAGCGGTCGCCGTGATCGACAAGGTGTCACGCGGGCAAGCGGTAAACCGCCAGGACGTCAGCGTGATCGCCGACGTGCCGATCAAGGGCGGCTACGCACCTTCGCTGCAAACCGTGTCGTTTTCGACCAACAATGTGGTGGTCGACATGATCTCCGACGAGCGCGGCAACGATTCGCAGGCACTCGTGTTGGGATCGGATCTGAAGATGTACGTCGTGTCGCAGTTGCCCCCCAGCGATCCGATCATGGTACGCGTGAAGCGTAACAGCGGGGCCACGCCGCGCGAAAAGAACAAGGACAAGCCGGGCGACGCGGCTGACGGCTTTGGCGATCTCTTGGGCGGCAGCAACGACAAGTAGTCGGATGCTGCGCCAGGGCCGCTGACGTCACCGCGGAATGGGCCGCGCAACGCTTTCGCCCTGCTGGCGACGCCTTGAATGCTTGCCTTTCGCCAGCAGCTTGATTGCTGGCATCGTTTCCTTTCGCATGCGCGATTTCTCGCGGTTTCCGCCGGTTTCAATGGCTGGGGAATCGTGCCGAACTGCGCGCCGATCGGCCAGCAAATGAGAGGCGTTTTGTGCCAACTCGGTACCGCGCTACGGCTTGACGCGAAGTGACCTTGACCCGCGCTCGCCACCGCCAGTAATTATCGCACTCCCTTCTGCCCATCCACAGCCGTTCGAGCACTGGTTTTTCGGCCCTGGCAGCGAAGTGACGCCCCTTGATAGTCGGCCTCCGGCCGATTCCCGGCGATCGCAAACCGCCTCCACGCCCGGAAAACTCGCGTGATCGCAAGGAAGCGACCAACGCGGAGCCCTCGAGCGAGCCGGGCGAAGGCTGCTGCGAGTCGCGAAAGGAGATCGTTTTGAAAACGACGATTCGTTCCTTGGCTGCCACGGCTGTCGTCTGTTGCGCTGCGCCGGTGCTGGCCCAAACGCAATCCACGTGGATTGTCTGGGAGCTGGGTCGCGTCGCCTGTGCGCAGAATCAGCCCGACGAGGATCTGGGGGCCGCGGATCCGCGCGGCGAGGCCCTGGCACTGCTCAAGCAGGCCCGCGACGAGATGAAGGCCGGTCGGCTCGACGAGGCCGAGCAGTTGCTCGAGCGCGCCGAATCGTTGAACGTGAAATTCAGCCTGCTGCAAAGCCTCAGCGACACACCGAAAAAGGTGCGCCGCGACCTGGACAAGTTGCGGGCCTCGAAGCGCAAACAGGCCAAGTTGCCCAGTGCGCGGATTCAGCCAAACGCCGAGGACGAAGCGCCCGCTTCGAACCCGAACCCCGGCGCGACCAATTCCGCGCTGCAAAGCGATGCCGCCCTCGATGCCGTGACCGGCAAGATGAAAGATCGCAAGGGCACGGCCGTTCTCGTGCTGCAGCAAGCGCGCGAGGCACTCGATGCTGGTAACGTTCCTGCCGCCGTTCACTACTACCGCGAGTTGTTGAAACTGGGCGTCCAGTTCGGGCCTGACGACGCCGACTCGGTGGAGAAGCTGGCTGCCGACATCAAAGCGGCCGGCGGACGCCTCGACAGCCCCCAGAATGCTCCCACGCTGAACCCGCTGGGACAGACCGACGCGGTCGATCCCAATCTCTTGCCGGACGAAGGACATCCGCTGGGCCCCGCCGCGACCGCAGGCATGCCAGAACGGCTGCCGCAAGTCGCCGACGAGCCCGGAGCGGCGAGTTTCCCGCGCACCTCGCCTTTCGGCACGGAAGTGACGACGGAGCCGCCAGTCGATCCGAACGACGGTCTCGCTCTGCCGGGCCGGGTGCAGCCCGAAGCACCCGCACCGCTGGCCAACGCCCGCGCAGAAAGCGACAAGCTGTTGGTGGCCGCACGCCAGGCCCTGGCCGTGGGCGACCTTGCACGCGCGCGGCGCGCCGCCGAACAGGCACAAAGCCTGGGCGTGGAATACGGCTATCACGAAGACCAGCCCAGCAAGGTCGCCGCGGCCATCGAGAAATATCAACTGTTGCTGGCCAATCGCGCGCAGCACGGCCAGACCGAAGGTTACCGCCGGCAATACGCCCAGGTTCTCCTTGAGCAGGCGATGGCGCTGATTGCTTGGGGTCAATGGGACACCGCCGAACGCCTGGCCGTCGATGCAGATCGGTTGCAGGCGAACTTTGCACCCTTTGAAATGACCCCGCAAAAGGTCTTGGCCCAAATCAGCGACGCCCGGCAAAAGCAGGGCCTACCCCCGACGCAAGCGCCGGCCCAGATGGCTGGCGGAAACGCCGCGGCGGTGCAGCAGGCCGTCGCCGAAATGCCTGCCACGGCGGCGCAACCCGGTGCGGATGCGGCCGTCTATCAGCCCGAACTCGATCACACGCGTAACGTCGCGACGAACGACGAGCAACTGCCATTCGAGGAACCGGCGTCCGGTCCGTCAGCGCCCGAGCTGTCGGTACCGCTTGGACAATCCGACGCCAATCCGCTGGCGGGCGAGCCGGCCGCCACGACGGACGCTCCGCCGCAAACGCCGGTGCCGGAAAATCCGGACGGCAAAACATTCGTCGTCTGGGGCGAGAAGGCTCTCGCCGGTGGCGATCTCGTCCAGGCGCGGGCCTATTTGCAAGAGGCCAACGCCCGCCGTGCAGAGCTTGATCCGGCACATCTGCTGAAGCTCGACCAGCTGCTCCGCCAGGTCCAGCCGTCGCCAGGCGAGGTTTCGCAGACCGCGCAGCCGGGTTCGCTGCTGCCGGACGCCTCGGCCGAACAGAAAGTGCTGGCGAACAAAGTCGCCGTCGAGTTGACGCGACGTGAAGCCGCGGCCCGGCAACTGGCCGAGCAGGATCCGCAAGCCGCTCTGGCCAAGTTGCAAGAGACGCGCAAGCTCGTCGAAGACGCCGGGCTCGACTCGGCAGCGCGCGACATCCTGCTGCGGCGCGTCGATCGCACGATCAACGAATTGCAGCAATACATCGACAAGAACCGGCCGCTGGTGGAATTGAAGCAAAAGAATCAGGCGGTCGAGGCCCAGATCGACCGCGAGCGCCAGGCCAAGCTCGACGGGCAGGAAAAGCTGGCCGAGCTCGTCGAAGAATTCAACACTCTGCAGGACGAAGAACGCTTCGCCGAAGCGATCGTCGTCGCGCGGCGGGCCGTCGAGTTGATGCCCGACGAACCTGTGGCGCAGCAATTGATGGTCCAGGCCAACTTCCTGCATCGCCACCGCATGTCGCTCCAGGTGCGCGACGAGAAAGAAAACGGCTTTGTCAACGCCTTGGCCAGCACCGAGGAATCGTCGACGCCCTTCGATGACCGCAATCCGCTGGTGTTCCGCGACGCCAAGGAATGGGAAGCGCTGACCAATCGCCGCCGCAGCATGCAGGTCGACGGGCCACGGCGTTCGGAAAAGGAACTTGAGATCGAGCAGAAGCTGCGCACGCCCGTCTCGCTCGGCTTCACCGATGCCCCGCTGTCCGAGGTCATGGAGTATCTCGGCAAAGTAGCCGAATTGAACATCTACCTCGATCCCCAGGGTCTGGCGGAAGAAGGCATTACCACCGGTGACAAAGTCACGATCAACCTGACGCAAGATATTCAGCTCAAGAGTGCCTTGCGGTTGATTCTCGAGCCGAAGCGGTTGGCCTACGTGATCAAGGACGAGGTGCTCAAGATCACGAGCATCCAGCTCAAGGACACCGAACTGATTACGCGCACCTACGGGGTCGCCGACCTGGTGGTGCCGATCCCGCACTTCCTGCCCTCGAACGATATGGGCATGGCCGGTGCCCTGCGCGATGCCTACGGGAACGTCGGTTTTGGCGCCGCGGCCAGCACCGGGGGCAGCGCGCCCCTGATGGTGGCCGCCACGCAAGGCGGCGGCACGACCAGCGCCACGCTCGATCCCCGCGTGATGGCCCAGATGAATTCGCCGATCGGCGGCGGCAATCCCGCAGCCACTGGCAGCCCGCAGAATTTCGGCTTCGGTCCCGGCGGCGCCGGCGGCGGCACACAGGCCGATTTCGACAGCCTGATCGAATTGATCACCTCGACGGTCGCCCCGACAACCTGGGACGAAGTCGGCGGGCCGGGCTCGGTCAAGCAGTTCGACACGAACCTCAGCCTGGTCATCAGCCAGACGCAAGAGGTCCACGAGCAGATCGTCGACCTGCTGGAACAGCTCCGGCGCCTGCAAGACTTGCAAGTGACGATCGAAGTCAGGTTCATCACGCTCAACGACAACTTCTTCGAACGCATCGGCATCGATTTCGACTTCGACCTGAACGACAAGATCGACCGACCGTTCCAGGTCTGGGGCAAGCCGCTGAATCCCCAATTGCGGAACGACGACGCCATCACCACGGAGCGCAACCTCCGCGATCGCGACTACGCGCCGACGATCACCGTCGGCCAGGCGGCGCCGGGCGTGTTCAGCACGGATCTGGATATTCCCTTCCGGCAGGACAGCTTCACGCTGGCCGTGCCACAGTTCGGCGGCTTCGACGCCGCGGCGGGCGCCTCGCTGGGCTTTGCGATCCTCAGCGACATCGAGGCGTTCTTCTTCATCAACGCCGCGCAGGGCGATCGCCGCAGCAACGTGTTGCAGGCCCCCAAGGTGACGCTGTTCAACGGCCAAACGGCCACGGTGTCGGACATCTCGCAGAGCCCGTTCGTGATCAGCGTGATTCCGGTCGTCGGCGATTTTGCCGCGGCCCAGCAGCCGGTGATCGTCGTGCTCTCGGAAGGCACCTTCCTCACGGTCCAGGCCGTGGTGACGAGCGATCGACGCTTCGTGCGTCTGACCGTGGTGCCGTTCTTCAGCCAGATCGGCGAGGTCGACACCTTCACCTTCTCCGGCTCGACGACGACCTCCGAAGAAAGCGCGTCCACCGGTCCGGACGAAGACCCGACCAGCGAATCGAGCGCCAAGACCACCGTCACTGAAGGCACGAGCGTGCAGTTGCCGACCTTCTCGTTCGTCTCCGTTTCAACCACGGTGAGCGTGCCCGACGGCGGCACGGTGCTGTTAGGCGGGATCAAGCGACTGAGCGAGGGCCGCAACGAGTTCGGCGTGCCGATGCTGAACAAGCTGCCGTACATCAACCGCTTGTTCAAGAACGTCGGCATCGGCCGCGAAACGCAAAGCCTGATGATGATGGTCACTCCGCGGATCATCATCCAGGAAGAGGAAGAGGCGCTGCTGGGCATCAGCCCAGCCGAGGCCCCGTAAACCTCGCACGGAGTCGGTTCAAATCGCATCGCCCCGGTGGGCCTGGCAACAGGCCTGCCGGGGCTTTTCCTTGCGCTGCGGTCTGCGTACAACCAACGGGCGTGCAATCCATGCACTTTGACCGGAGGTATCGCGGACTTGTCGCCACGGTTCTGGATCATCGTCGGAGCGCTCGCTGGGGCCCTGGGCGTCGGGCTCGGCGCCTTTGGTGCGCATGGGCTGCCGCCGTGGCTGCGACAACATGTCGCGGCCGAAATGCGCAGCGCCGAGGATTCGATCCCCGTCGAGCGCGAAGTGGAGAAGCGCGTCGCGACGTATGAAACGGCCGTGCGCTACCAGATGTATCACGCCCTCGGCATCGTGCTGGCCGGGGTATTGCTGGCGTGTCGCGGATGCCGGCTCTGGCAAGCTGCCGCCTGCGCCATGCTGTTCGGCATCCTGGTCTTTTCCGGTTTGCTCTATGCCCTGGTCGTGACGGGCGTCAAGGTGCTCGGCGCCATCGTGCCCATCGGTGGCGTCGCGATGATCGTCGGCTGGGTCCTTTTGGCAGCCGGCGCGTGGAGCATGCCGGATCTGCGTCGGCAATAGCCGTTCACTGCAGCCGCTCGAGCTCCGTCAGCAGGTGCCGCTTCTCGGCTGCGGTGACGTCGAGGCAGCAGCGGTCCTGCAAGGCCGCGAACAGGCACCACAGCAAGGTCCGGTTCGCTTTCGGCTCGCGCTCGCGGACCAGCTTGTAGGCCAACACCGGGCCCACGCGCGCCAGGTCACCGCGCGTGCGGATCCCGACCTCGGCCAACCAGCGCGACGACGCAACACCTAGGTTTTGGAGCTTCGCGATCGGCACCCGGTCGACCGCTCGCCCCGTCGCGGTGTGTTTACGCCGATAGCCCACGGTGGATCGACCTGTTGCGGCCAGAAAAGCAGTTCGTCAATGAGTTTGACCGGCTCGCCGCCGGACCACAAAGGCTGCCTCAAAAAAAGCAGAAGCGACGGGCGGAAAACCCGTCGCTTCTGCGAGTGAATACCCCGGCGTTGTGGGTAGCGCTGTCGCCATGGTGGCGGTCGCAATCAGGCCGGCAGCAAGTGCTCGAGCTGCTCGGCCAGCCGCTTCCGGGCCACGTGCAGACGCCGCTTGATCGTACCGACGGGGGCGTCGAAACGATCGCTCATCTCGACCAGCGACTGCCCGTTGACGTAGAACGCCACGAGCGTCTCCCGGTCGAGCCGCTTGAGCTTGCGCAGCCCGGCGCGAACCTGCGACTGCCGCTCACGCGCGAGCAATTGCGCCAAGGGAGTCTCGCGCTCGACGCAATTGGCCTCGAGCGTCTCGGGCTCGGCCGAGAAGGCCCGGCGCTGCCGCACGCTGCGGTTGATCGCCATCCGCACGGTGATCGATCGCAACCAGCCGGCGAACCGTTCGGGCTCGCGGAGCTGACCGATCTTGCGCAGGGCCTGGATGAACACCTCCTGGACCAGTTCCTGCGCATCGCTTTCGCTCCGCAGGCGCCGCAAGGCGGTTGCGTAAACGGCCCGCTCGAACCGCTCGACGAGGGCCCCGAAGGCAGCGCCGTCGCCGAGCCGGGCCGCTTCGACCTGGGCGCAGAGCAACTCCTGCTCGGGGGTGATTGCATATTCATTCAAGACGACCATTGGTTTCTCTCCAGGATGGGCCACCGCGACAAACGACGGCCGACAGCACCGACCAGAGGGACCACCCGCGGAGCGCAGCAAATGCTGCGGACCGCAGACGCCCGGGCCTGCTTCCGTCGGTTTCGTGTTCGTCGTGGCGAGGGTTTTGCTCGGCCGACTACACCGACGGATGCCAAGACACCGGCTGCGTCGTATGCCACGTCGGGCGTACGACGGACACTACGGGCTGCATTTGCCGATAGCGTCCAAGCATGCCGATCGCGGCGCCGACGCCACCGCGCATGAATTGCGCGGCGGCGGTTTTAGCCGCGGCCTTGGCTTCGCGCTTCAAGAGGAGCGCAAGGTCTAGACCACGCGCAACCTCGCTGACCGTCACGATGGCGCGGTTCAGACTGTTGCTGAACGAGGCACAAATCGTGTTGGTGCGAATGACGTTACGCATGACTTTCCCCTTGCGCATCGAGCGCGTCTGGAGAGAAAAAAAGAACGGTTTGCGACACGCCCGCCGTGCCTGGAAACACCAGGACGAAACGTGCGCGTCGCGGTCTAGGCTGCCACCACTTTACCAAGCCGTCAACCGGGAATTATCCGTCCCCACTTCCGGGGCGGCCGGCCAACCTGCTTGAACAGGGGCGGTTGCATCCATAGACATCAAATCGACCGGCCGGTTCGCGCATAATCCTAAAAAATCTCAAACCCCTTCCCAGATTCGACTTGGTGTGGCCGAACCGTTGGCATTCTGGGCAACTTGACCCCTGGTTCGGGCCACGTCATGCTTCGCGGCACCCAGTGGTCGGTCCGCGGTCACTGGACACTTGTTCAAACGCAAACGCACGACATCCGCTCGAGACCTGCCGTCATGCCCACCTTCAAAGAAATGCTGGCCGCCGACCGCGTCATCCGCGTGTTCTCGATGGCTCGGATCATCCACCCGATTGTGATCGACATGTTCGGCCTGGCCGGACGCTACGACGGCTTCTGGCTCGACCAGGAACACGGCGGCCTGACCTACGAGCAGATCAACCTGGCCAGCGTGGCCGCACGGGCCAACGGCATGGACACCTTTGTACGCATGGCGCCGATCGACTATTCGCTGGTGACCCAGGCGCTCGAGGCCGGGGCCGGCGGCGTGATGGCAGCGCGCATCGAATCGGCCGCGCAGGCGCGGGAATTCGTCTCCTGGTCCAAGTTCCACCCGGCCGGCTCGCGCGGCATCAATACGGGCGGTTGGGACGCCCGGTATACCCACATGAAACCCGCCGAGTTTGCCGCCTCGGCGAACCGCGCGCACCTGGTCGCCATTCAGATCGAGACGCTGGGCGCCTTGGAAGAAGTCGACGCCATCGCGGCCTGTGAAGGCGTGGATCTGCTGTTCGTCGGACCGAACGACCTGTCGCAGGCCATGGGCCTGATCGGCCAGTTGGGCCACGAGCGCGTTTGGGAGGCGATCGACCGCGTTCAGGCCGCCTGCATCAAGCATGGCAAGCACTGGGGCACCGTCCCCGCCGACCCGGCCTACGCTGATCGGGCGATCGAAAAAGGCTGCCGGATGCTGATCATGGGGGGCGACGTGCTCAGCCTCCGCATCGGCATCGAGGCCACGCAAAAGCTCTACGAGCGCGTCTTCAGTCGCTAGACGAGGCGATTGCTTGACCGCTCCCGGCGATCGTCTCAGGCTATAGTCTTGATCCGCTCGCCGCGCGATTGTCGCCGGCGGGGTCCCCGTGTGGCGATGGTTTCTCGTGTTGCAGGCACGCCGTTCGCTTCAACCCGATGCTGCCCCCGCCGCGTTCAGCGCCTGGCATCCTGCGCGATGGCGCGAAACGCTGGCCGCGCCGGTCAGTGGCGCATCGCTCGCCGTGTTTCGCATCGGCTTCGGGCTCGTGTTGTGCTACGAGGGCCTGTACTACCTGGGCTTCATTCCGTTCGCGCCCAACGGGGCGGTTGCTTTTCAGCACCTGGGCCAATGGCTCGGCTGGTCGCCGGCGGCGCCGGTCGGCATGAATTTGATTCAGGCCCTGTACACCGGACCACACGTCCATTGGAACATCGCCTTTCCAGGGTTTGCCTGGGTGAGGCCGCTGCCCGAACCGGCGATGACGCTGGTGTTCGTCGGGATGACGCTAGCGGCGCTGCTCGTGGCGCTGGGCTGGAGCTATCGACCGGCCGTCGTTTGCCTGTTCTTCAGTTTTGCTTACGTCAACCTGATCGAGCTGTGCGTCTACCTGAATCACTTCTACCTGGCGTGCCTGCTGTTGTTCTTGCTGTGTTGGATGCCGGCCGATCGCTGTTTTTCCGTGCGTGCCTGGCTGGAGCGCGACCCAACCGGCAAACGCCCCCTCGAGCAGCAGTGGGTTCCGTTTTGGTGCGTGTTCTTGCTCCGGGCACAGATGTTCATCCTGTATTTCTACGCCGGCATCGCCAAGACGAACCCGGATTGGCTGAGCGGCGAGCCGCCCCGGACCTGGCTACACCAATCGAACGCGGCGCACTATCTCGAGCGATTCTTCGGGCTTGGCACGATGCAGTCGATTCGTGCCTTCTTGGCCCAAGAGGGCGTGTGCTGGTTGATGACCATCGGCGGCCTGGCGCTCGACTTGTCGATTGGATTCTTCCTCGTGTGGCGCCGCACGCGGATTGCCGCGTTTCTGCTGCTGATGGGCTTTCATGGGACGAATTTCTGCCTGTTCAACATTGGCGCGTTTCCCGTATTCGCGATCTTGGCGACGACCATATTCTTCGACCCCGATTGGCCGCTTCGCGTCGGCCGGTGGTTGCGGCGGCCGAGGATCAAGCATCCCGACTGGCCCTGGCTGTTGGCGGGCACGATCGTGTTGCCGGGATTCGGCACGCTCGCCGGCTGGCGGCTCGAGCCAAGCCCCGCTCCGACGACTGCGACGCGCCGCCTGGGTTGGTTGGGGCTGGCGCTGATCGGCGTTTGGTTCGCCTACCAGACGATCGTGCCGCTGCGGCATTTCTGGATTCCTGGCTACGTCTGCTGGACCGAAGAAGGTTCGCTCGCCAGCTGGCACATGATGCTCCGGCACAAGGTCAGCGGACCGTTTGCCATGGAGATCGTCGATCCCGGACTCGAACCGCAACCTGGCCCCGCGGGCCCACGGCTGCTGCTACCGCGCCCAGCGAGCTCGCCATTGCCCCGGGTCTATCGCGACGTCGATGCCGACAACGTGCCTTGGGCAGAACTGCCCGAATTTGTCCTGACCTACGAGCCGCTCGTGGGAGAGCGGATTCTTTACAACCCGCTCTCGTCGGCCGCACGCGGCACCGCAACGCCGGCCCAGGTTCAGGAGTATTGGCAGCGCACCTCGGGCCGCACGGCACAGGTCACCGAGACCTTCCCGTTTGCGACCTTGTTGCGGACTCACAAGACCGGGCTGAAATCGCGCCTGCAATCCGGCACCGCAACGGGCGCATCGCGCCAGGCGACGCTCCGCGCGCTGCTGAATCTGAATGTGCTCGAGCAACTCGTGGCGCGGGCGGAGAAACTCGAATCAGGCAGCACCGAGCACGAAGAAATCGTTCAAGACATTCAACGGCATCTGCAATTGCAAATCGAGGCCGAGCAAGACGACGTGGCATTTGCGTCGCTGCTGGCCAAGCTGGCTCCTTTTTCGCTGCAAGGCGCGCGCAACGAGCGATCGCCCTGGCTGGCCATCTACGACGCCGGAATGCTCGTGACGCCTCCCAAACAGGGCAACGTGCTGTTTACCTTGGCGCGCGAGCGCTGGCAGGGCTACGAAGCCATCCTGATCGACGTCGAACGTCTGACCGATCTGCACATGCTCGCCTTGCCGCCGGTGATCACGCTGGTCGATTTCCACGGGCGCCCCGCGCTGTTCTGGAACCAGGCGCGTGACCTGCACGCTCTGCAGTCGGTCTGCGTGCGCACCAATCCACCGGCGTTGCACCGCTATGTGCAACGCGTGGCGGCGATTTGGGAGGCGCAGTACGGCCGCCGGCCACAGATCCACGTGACAAGCTGGGTCAAATTGAACGCACGAGCGATGGCGCCCCTGGTCGACCCGCAGGTCGATCTCGCGGCGGCGCCGTTGCATATCTTCCGGCATAACGATTGGATCGAGCCGCCCGCGCCGCTGCCGGGGCAAGCTGCGCCGGCCGACAACCGCTCTGCGCCTGGAGCCATTCGCGGATTGTGGACGCAGTGGGCGCCACGCTGAAAGGAACGCCGCACTGACGGCCCCCCAAGGCCATCAGGAAGCCGTCGTCTCGCCGAAGAATACGCGCTCGACGTTGCCGCGCAGCACGGTCGAACCGAGTTCGACGGCCCGTTGCTCGGTCCAGCCGCGGTCGATCACGAACCGTTCGGCCAGCACCTTGGCCAGCACGCGCTTGTACATGCGGAACTTCGGCAGCCCAAATTCGAGCTTGTACATATCGCTGTAATAACCAATCTGCTTGGTTTGCGGCACGGCCTCGAGCCGGCTGGCCAGGTCATGCTCGATAATGCTGGGAATGTTCGAATACCACCAGTGCCCGCTGGTCACCACGTTCGGGAAGATCCAGCAGTAACTAACCAGCTCTTGGTTGGTCACGCTGGCCAGTACGGAAATCGGAAACGTGACTTGCGGAAAGCTGTTGAGCAGTCGCGCGTACTGGATCAGCGATACGCGACTGTCGAACAGGTCTTGTCCCTGGTAGACGCCACCCGGGTAAACCGCGCGGTTGACCCCGATCATCAGATCGAACGACAAGCGATACTCCGCGCAGAGATCGGCCAGGGTCCAAAAGACAAACTGGGCCAGCTCGCGCCGCCGGTGGGCATCGGCCGCCTCGCCGGCGGCAAAAACGGCGGCGATCGTGGCGTCCGCAGCCGTGTCGCTCACCGGTTCCGGGACAAAATCGGGCGGCAGCGAAATCGCACAAGCCCGGGCACCCCGCCGCTTGAAGTGCTCGAAGCGCTGGGCCAGCGCCGCGCGTAGCTCGCGGGCATTGGTCGCCTCGATGCCCGTCGACTCGGCCAGGCGGCGGCGAACGGTTGGCCGGGCCAGGTGGAATACGAGCTCGTCGGTGCGCAAGCACGGAATGTAGACCCGAGGATCGAAGCCCTCGAGCCGGTCGTCAAAGTCGTTGGTCAGGAACACCGCCTCAAGGCCGCTTTGCTCGAGGACCCGGTTGGCCCAACCCGGCGATTGCATCGAGGCCAGCGAGGCGTCGTAGATCGCTTCCCAGTTGTCGGGCGTGAGCCGCTCGTCTTGGAAACCAAAAAAGGTTTGCAGAATCTCGATCAGCCAACTGGATTGAATCGTGTTTTCGAGCGGCCCGAGCCCCCGCACAAGCCGCTCGACCTTTTCTTTCGGTCCCAGTTGCGGATCCTCGATTTCGGCTCGCGGCATGCCAGCCGAGTGGGCCAACTCGGTGTAGTAGTGGTATCCCAGGATGTCTGCCAGATTGCTGGCACTCGGCCTGTGGGGATCAATGTGCGAATGCGGATCGATCAGCCTCAAGGAGTCGAGCGCGGAAAACAGCCGTTCGACTAAGGGGTTACGGCCAGCCATCGGTACCTGTCCCTCGCGTGTTGGAATCGTGTTTGACCGCGGCCACGGCCCCCCAGAACGCCGTGGGGCGATTTTTAGCAGATGTCGTGGCTGCCGAGCAGCGGACGGCGCCGGGTTTTTGCCAGCACGTGGTTTGGTTCCGCCGAGAGATCGCCGCGATTTCAGGCTTTTTTTCGCTTCAGCTACCATATGCAACCCAAGCCTTATCAAGCACTTGCGACCCAGGTCCTAATCAACCGGTTTTTTTGGATTATTTGGATTATTTTCTTGACACCCACGACGATTCTGCGACACTAGGCACTCGGACTGTGGGAAATTTCCACAGTTCCGCATTGCCTGTTTGTCGGCCGTGGCAAAACCCGCCTGAGCTGCACACACGCTGGGGTGCAGCCCATGCGAGCGCGGTTGGACGACCGGCGATGGAAACAGATGATGCCGCGGCAATCCTTACGATCGCCACGGCCAGAACACAGATGAGCCTCTTTCGAACTAAGGAGTCGCTAATGAGTCGGAACGTGTTCCGTGGACTTCTATCCGCATTTGCCCTCGTCGCGCTGGTAAGCAGCGCGAACGCCGCCCGCGTCGATCACGCGGTGACTTTTGATCCGGGCAGCGCAAACACCTATTTCAATGCCACTCTGGCTGGCAGTGGTTCGCTGACGCTCGGTGCGAACCTGAACGTGCAGATCCAAACCGGATCGATCTTGGGCACGCCGATCAGCATCAGTGCCCCGCTGACGATTCCGAACCAGACGCTTCCGATCACGACCGTGCCGAATCCGCTCAATATCTCGGTTGATCCGACCGGTACGATGACGCTCAATCTGGAAAAGAGCCTCGAGACGTTCTTCGGAGCGTATCCGAATACGGCGCAGTCGCTGAAGGATGCCGAAATCCCTCAGATGGACTTGTCGCTCGTCGGTCCCGGTGGCGTCGGCTTCAACACGAACCAGATCCAGGTGTCGGGTTCGGCCAGCTTGAACATCCTCGGCATCACCACGATCGATATCCCGGTTTTGGCTGACCTGACCGCGCATGGCCTGTTGTCGGACGTGCTGTACCATCAGGTCGGTGGCGCGCTGGTGACCACGAACGGCACCGTCACGACGCCGCCGCTCTACGGTGGTGAGCCCGAAGGCAGCATCGAGACGACCTACAACCCGCTTGGTTTGTTGGGCGCCGTCACCTCGGCTGGTACCGGTTCGGCGAACGCCGCGGTGAACGCGACCGGCAACGTCCAAGTCGATCTGGGTATCTTCGGTACGGTGACCCAAGACCTGGGTACGCTGGACCTGCTCAATGAGGCGCTGTCGCTCGACACGCTCGCGTTGATCTTCAACCAGATGAAGCTTCGCGACCTGGAGCCGGGCGTCTATGACGGCACGCCGCGCGACATCCGCGTGACGATGCAAGGCAATCTCGACATCCTCGGCAGCACGCCGTTGGAATTCGACATCAACCAGTCGCTCAGCCAGCCGGTCGGCATCGACTTCAAGGTGCCGGTCAACCTGGGTATCCTGGGCAGCGTCACGCTCGATGGTTACATCTCGGGCACGATCAATGCCAACATTGATGCGACCTTCGGTTTGACGGGCATCAGCTACGGCTTTGAAGATCAGGTCGTCTCTGACGTCCTGGTTCCGGAACCGAGCAGCATGATCCTGGCGAGCGTCGGGCTCGTGGCCCTCGTGCCGCTTGTCTGGCGCCGCCACAAGAAGTCCTAGGACTTCTCGGTAACCCAGCGATTGTTCGATTGAATGGCTCGTCCAAGCCGGCTCCCGCAAGGGGGCCGGCTTTTTTCATTGTTGGTTCTCGCGGCGCCACCCCAGCGAGACGGAAGCCTTTCGCATTCGGGCGGTGCGGCGCCATACTGAAAGGACCTCATCACTCATCCGGCGGCCCGGTATCCAGGAAAGCGCAGTTACGCTGTTGAAGCCCGCACCGCGACGCGTCGACTCTCCGCACCGCCAGCCGCCCGACGCCGCGCCGCCCCCGGCTCTGCCGAGGTTGCGGACCGCGGATTTCGTTGTGGCTGCCGCCGTGGCGCTCGTCGCGATCGCTGCATTCTGGAACGTCCGCGACAACGAGTTCCTGCGCTACGACGACGGCACCTATTTGACGGACAACGCTCATGTGCGGCAGGGGCTCACTTGGGAGGGGGTGCGCTGGGCGCTAACGACGACCTACGCGGCGAACTGGCATCCGCTGACTTGGCTGGCCCATATGACGAACTGCTCGCTCTGGGGGAGCGAGCCCAGCGCCAGCGCGGCGCACCATCTGACGAGCGCCGTGCTACACGCGGCCAGCGCCGCGCTGTTGTATATGCTGTTGCGCTTGCTTGGTCCGCCCCCCTGGCCTGCGGCCGCAGCGGCGCTGCTGTTCGCCGTGCATCCGCTGCGCGTCGAATCCGTGGCCTGGGCTGCGGAGCTCAAAGACGTGCTGGCCGTGTTCTTTGGCCTCGCCACGCTCGTGGCCTATCGCGCCTATGCCGCTCGGCCCACATCGTGGGCCGCATGGCTGGCGATGATCGCCCTCTACGCGCTGGGGATTCTTTGCAAGCCTTCGTTGGTCGTCCTGCCGGTGCTCCTGTTGTTGCTCGACGTGTGGCCCTTGGCGCGGCTGGCCGCGGGGCGGCGCATGCGCGACGGCCTGCTGCTGTTGCAGGAGAAGGTGCCTCTTTTCGTGCTGGCGGCGTTGAGCGCGTCGATGACGTTGCACGCTCAGCGCGCCGCGGGCGCGGTGAGCGCGTTGGAACACCTGCCCGCGTCAGTGCGCGTGGAAAACGCCTTGGCTGCCCTGGGCCGCTATCTGGCAAGCACCGTTTGGCCCACCGGGCTCAGTTTTTGCTATCCGCACCCTGTCCAAAGTCCAGCGCCGGCAGCCGTCGTTGTTTCGACGCTGCTGCTGCTAAGCATCACGGCATTTGCTTGTTGGCAGGCAAATCGGCGTCCGTACGTGATTGTCGCCTGGCTGTGGTTTCTCCTGGCGGCGCTGCCGACGCTGGGGCTTGTCCAAGCGGGAGTCCAGTCGCGGGCCGACCGCTATACCTACCTGCCCCACGTCGGCCTGGCCCTGCTGACGGCGTTCGCCCTGGCCGAAATCGCTGCCCGCAGCGGTCTCGCGGTGCGCAGAGCCTGGCTGGCGATCGCCGCCATCGCGGTGGGACTGTTGTTCTGGCGAACGACACAGCAGGTCGCCGTATGGCACGACACGCTGAAGCTCGCGAACCATGCCTTGGAGATCGATCCGCGCAACGCGGTCGCGCTGGCCGTCAAAGGCGAGGCGCTGGCACATGAGCGTCGCCATCAAGAGGCCATCGACTGTTTCCGGCGGTCGATCGAGACGGCCAATTGGCTAGCAGAGAGCCACGCGCTGCTGGCAATGAGCCTGGCGATTACCGGGCGTCCGACCGAGGCCATGACCGCAGCCGATGCGGCGTTGGCGCTCAAACCGCGGCTGGCGACCGCACACTACGTCCGCGGCAACGTCCTGCTCGAACGGGGCGACCTGGCAGGCGCGGAAAACGCCTTGCTGGCGGCCGTCGAAAGCGACCCACAGCATGCGCCGTCCTGGTGCGATCTGGCCTGGGTGCTCTACAAGACCGGACGCCCAGCAGAAGCCGAGCGTCGTTGCAGGCAGGCATTGTCGCTCGACCGTCACAACGCCATCGCCTGGCACCATCTCGGGTCGATCACCGCGTCGCAAGGCCGCATGGCCGAAGCCATCGAGGCGTACCAGGCCGCGGTCACGCTCGAGCCAAACTATGCCGACGCGTTGTTGCCTTTGGCGTCGTTGTCGATCGACTCCGGTCAAAGCGCCGCCGCCGCGCGCTTTCTCGAAACCGCAATGGTTGCGCGTCCAGGCTGGCCGGCAGCAGCGAACGAGTTGGCCTGGCTCTATGCCACGAACGCCGACCCGGCCTTGCAGAATCCGATGCGCGCCGTCGAACTGGCAGAAACCGCATGTCGCGCCACGGGGCGGCAGCAGGTCGAGTATCTTGATACCTTGGCCGCCGCTTATGCCAGACTCGGCCGCTGGGAAGACGCGATTGCGACGCTCAGCGAGGCCCTGGCTCGGCTCCGAGGCAGCGAGGTGAGCCCCCAGCTAGGTGCTATGGAACAGCGCCTCGCGGCCTACCGCCGCCACGAACCGTGGGTCGATCTGCCCGCGGCCGGTGCACACTGAACGAGAACCGAGCTGCCTATCTCGAGAACGATTTGCATGCAGCGTTCGTCGCCTGCGAGTGCCGCTTCCGCCGTACATTCCGCGCCGCTTGCATTGCGCCCGCTTCGCAGGTCCGAACTTTTGGCAATCTTCGTCGTCTGTTGGCTGGCGATCACTCTTTGGCGCTGGGAAATCGTCGCCTCGCCTCCCTATTGGGATTCGGCGATGGGGCTGTTTCTCGAGGCGCATTTTCTGTCCGAGAGCGGTTTCGACTACCAGCGTCTCTGGTACGAGGAGCCCCGGTTCCTGGAAGGCGGACCGGGGGTCTACCTGCACAGTATCGTGCCGACGCTGCTGGCCCTGGTGATGCGGCTGACGTCATCGCCGCACTCGGTGATGTTCGTCGGCCATCTGGCGACTTTCGCCCTGGCCGCGGCCACTGCGACGACCACCGTGGCCTTGCTGCGGCCGCGTATCGGTTGGATCGGCGCCCTGTTGACCGTCGTCGCGCTCGTGACCACGCCAGTGTTTGCCGTGCAGGTCGACATGATCGGCATGGACCTTCCCCTGGCGCTCACCGGGCTACTGATGGCCGGCTGTCTGATCTCCGAGCGTTATTTGGGCGCGGTTGCCGTCGGCTGCCTGGCCTTTTTCATCAAGCAAAGCGGCGGGGTGCTGCTCGTCGCGAGTGCGGTTTACCTGGCGGCGCTGTGCTGCCTGGCGGCCTGCGCCCGGGACCGGGCCGCACAGCGTCACACACTGACCGCGTTGGGCACGCTGCTGCTGGTCCTGGCGGGCTGCCTGACTTTGGTCCTTTGGTCGAGTCAACTGCCGCAGTCGAGCCCCGAGCGATTGCCGGTGGATACGCGCGAGGGCATGCGCAGCCTGACGCAGTTGCTCTATTGGTGTCCTACCTGGATTGCGGTCGTCGCTGTCGCGGGCGTTTCGACGCTGATGGCGATGCGCGGCGCGCTGTCGGAACCGACGAGCGAATCGAGCCCGGAGCACCCACACGAAGGGCCGGCGGCTGGCAACCGTTGGAACGCGCTGGTCGACGCGCTGTGGCGGCAGCGGTCGTGTTGGGTCTTTGGCTTGTTCACGTGGATCGTCGCGGGGGGCATGCTCGCCGGTCTCACGCTCTCCTACACGATCCCACGCTACATCACGATGGCCATTCCTTTGGTCCTCGTCATGCTTGCGATGCTTTGGGGCCATCGTGCGGCGCTGCGGCCTGTGGCGTTGGCCGGCGCGGTCGCGCTGATTGCCGTCAACCTGGTGCAACTGCACGGCTACTTGCTGCCGCCAGTCGAACGGGCCTCGACACACGGAGTTTTTGATCGTCGCACAGGCGCGGTGCTCGAACGGAGCCGCGAATACCTAGCCGATCACCGGGAAAACATCCGCCTAGCGGCAATCCTCGAGCAGCAAGCCTCAGGGCGACCGATCGTAACCGGCAATCCGTTCGCCTATCTGCTTTCGCTGCCCATGCTGGGCTACGTCAACCAGCCGCTCCATGGCTACACGGTGAACACCTACGTCTCCGCGTCGTTCAAGCCGTCGCCCGATCTGCTGCAGGACCTGCCCGCCGAAGTCATCGTCGTGCGTGCTGAAAACCGCTTTACGCCGATCGGCACCGGCACGTTGCCCCGACCGCTGCCGACCAGCCCAACCTTGTTTCGTGGCGCGAACGACGCATTGGTGGCCTTTGTACACAGTGTCCCCGAACGGGCAACGCCTCAACAACGCCGAGCGGCGCTGCTCGGCTTGCTGTGGCCCGAGGAAGGTCTACGCGAGCTCGTCGGCAAGCTCGTCGCGGAACGGCGATTTGCCGAGGCCCGCAAGGCCGTGTTGCGCATCTTCGATCGCGCTCCGGGGAATGCCGGGGCTGAGCTCATGCTGGTCGATCTCGACCTGACGGAACGTCAGCAAGAGAAGGCACGGGCGCGCCTGATGTCGCTCGTGGCCGCGAATCCGCAGTACGGCCCGGCGCGCGTGCGGTATGCCGACATGTTCCTGGCCGAGAAGGCGTGGGCACGGGCGGTCGAACAGTTTGAAGCGGCGCTGAACATTGGCGCTTACTGCGCATCGCTGGCGCCCGCCGAGCTGGCCGACGTCTACGTGCGCTGCGGCGTGGCCCGCCGACATCTCGGACAACGCGAACCGGCGTTGGCCGATTTCGAGCGGGCCCTGGCTTCGAACCCTACGTCAGCAACGGCGCATCGGGCCAGCGGCGAGTTGCTGCTGGAGCTGGATCGCGACAGCGAAGCCGAGCCGCACCTGGCCCAGGCGGTCAAGCTCGAGCCCCGCGAGGCGTCGACGGCGGCTCTCTGGGGAGCCACCCTGGCACGGCTCGGACGGCGCGACGACGCCATTCGAGCCTACACACTGTCGATCGAGGCCGAACCGCAGCGTATCGACAGCCATTACGAGTTGGGCCGGTTGATGTTGCAAAGCGGCGATATCGCGGCCGCCCTCGTCCAATTTCGCCAGGTGATTCAGTACGGTCCGACGAGCGATCTGGCCATCGAGGCGGCGCGCCAGGGGGCCTGGCTTCTCGCGACGACGCGCGAGGCTTCGTTGTTCGACCCGGGGCAGGCGATCGATTGGGCCCAGCGCGCCGTCCGCGCCACGAAGCGACGCCGCTGGGAGTGCCTCGACGCCTTGGCCGCAGCATATGCGGGCGCGTCGCGGTTCGACGAGGCTGTCCAGACGGCCGAGGAAGCACTCGCCTTGCTGGCAGGCGACCCGGCTCAGCCGGACCAGCGAGCCGCCGTCGAGTCGCGTCTGAATCTCTATCGCCAAGGACTTCCGTTTCGCGAACACTAAAATTACAGGTCGCGGCAGGTGCAACCCTACCGCGAGTCCGCTGACCTTACCCCGTCATGCTCTGCAACGTAACTTTGTCGGCGGCCTGAAGGGCCGAATTATCGGCTGATGGCTTCGAAACTGCGACCCAGGTGAACAAGTAACTCGCTCGTCCACGCCGATGACCAACTCGGGCGCCCAATTCACTCGCCTTGCCGACGGCCGCATCGGCCTGCGCCGCTTTCACGCGGCGCAGGCCGGCGCTCCGCGCATCCTCGCGCTGCCGTACGCCGGCGGCCAATCGCTGGCGTTTCGCGAATTGGCCCACCATCTGCCACGCGATTGGGGATTCTGGGCGATCGATCCTCCCGGCCACGGCTGGAGCGCTGGCGATCCGCTGCCCAGCATTCCGGCCATGGTCCGCGATTACCTCGCACACCTCCCGGCGGAACTGTTGGACGATGCGGTGCTGTTGGGCCACAGTCTGGGCGGGTGCGTCGTCTTTGCCCTGACGCAAGCATTGCAGGCCGCCGGCCGGGCACCGCGGGCCGTAGTGCTCAGCGGCGCACGCCCTCCGCACCGCAAGGCGGAGTACGAATCGTTCTTGTCGATGGACGACGCACGATTGCTCGAGGCGCTCATCCAGTTTGGCGGCGTGCCGAAACAATGGGCCGACGAGCCGGACGTGTTCGACCATTTCAAGCATGCCCTGCGAGCCGATTTCCAGGCGTTCGAGGCCTTCGAAATCGAGCAGCCGCTGACGGGCGTGCCCGTGATGGTCTTCGGCGGCACGGACGACGTCGTCTGTCGGCCGGAGCATGTGTTCGAATGGTCGCAGTTCTGCCCCGGCTGCCGCGTCGATTTCGTGCCGGGAGGCCACATGTTCGTGCAAACCGAGGCGGCACTGTTGAGCCAGCGGCTGCAACGGTTCGTTCGCGAGCTGCCGGACAACACGAGCGGTCTGTCGCCATGAGCGCCCTCGGGAGCAAGCCGCCGGCTGACCTGGGCGTCAACGAGGCGCATGTCTGGTACGTCAGAACCGGCGAGATCACCGATCCGGACACGCTGGCCCGTTACCACCGGTTGCTCTCGCCCGAGGAGCACGCACGGCGCGAGCGGTATCGCTTCGAAAAGGACCGGCACACCCATCTGGTCACACGTGCCCTGGTGCGCACGCTGCTCGCGAACTATACGGGCGTCGACCCGGCGGCGTGGAAGTTCGTGACGAACGCCTATGGCCGGCCGGACGTGTCCGAACCGGAGTGCTGGCGACGGCTGAAATGCAATGTCTCGCACACGACGGGCCTGGTCGCGGCCATCATTACCTGGGAAGTCGAGTCGGGCGTCGATGTCGAGTGGCGCGATCGGACCAGCGGCGGGATGGACGTCGCCGATCGGTTCTTTTCGCCCGACGAAGTCGCCGATCTACGGAAGCTGCCCGAGACCTCGCAGCGGCGAGGTTTTTTCGACTACTGGACGCTCAAGGAAGCCTATATCAAGGCCCGTGGCATGGGCCTGTCGCTGCCGCTGGAACAGTTTTCCTTCGTGCTGCGCGATGCGGCCCCGATCGGCATCCGGTTCGCCCCGGAGCTTCCCGACGACCCGGCGAGCTGGTATTTCGAAAAGCACTACCCGACGGCGGTGCACACCTTGTCGCTAGCCGTGCGACGCGTGGGGGCGATGCAACCGCGGGTGCTGGTGCGCGAGACGGTGCCATAGCTGGCGCCCGCAGACCTACGGCCGTCTAGAGGCCCTGCCTCGCTCCGCGAAGCGCGCTTCAGCGATTGAGCGGCAAGAGATCGGGAAAGAGGGCGTGGAGTTGATTGCGATCGAGGATCTCCTTGATCCGATCCTCGCGCTCGTCCATGTCGACCATCTTGGTTTCGAAGATGATCAGCAGCAGGCCCATGACTTCCTTGATTTGCTCATCGGAGGGGCGAGCGTCGCCGAGTTCTTCCTGGAGCTTGCGGATCTTGCGCGCCGGCTCGATCACGCCGCGATCGTACGCGTCGTCGTCGAAGTTCTTGTTCGGCGTGCAGGCGATGGCCTTCATCACCGAGCCGAGAAATGTCGGCACGTATTCAGCCACAGTCGCGTCCCCCGGTCCCGAAGTAGCCTATCGAGTGTCGACCCTGCGTGGTGCCGGTCGGTCGAGGCGAAAAATAACCCCAAAAATCAGGCCCATTTCAGTATAACTAGCCCTGTCACGGCTCCCAACTGGCGAGCCGAGCCGGCCGTCGCGGTCGACTGCGCTGACTATCGGAATGTAGCTCGGCGGCATCGTCGCAGCAGGGGTCTGCGCGGGGAGCCGCGTGAAATTACGGATTGAACAAGGATTCTGTTCATGCCGAGTGCGCGATACGTGACGATTGTTCCGCCGGGGAGGCGCTCAGCGTGAGGCGGCTCTTCGCGGTGCTGTTTGCCGGGTCGCGGGCCAAGGTCCTCGCGTCGACCGCGCTGGGGCTGCTCAGCGGTGCCGCCAGCGCGGGGTTGATTGCCGTGGTTACGCAGGCCCTGGCCGCGTCGAGCCGCCCCGGTGGCGGGCTGCTGGCGGCCTTCGTCGCCCTGGCGCTGGCGGCCGCGTTGGCACGGATTGGATCGCAATTATCGCTGTTGCGCATGGCGCAAGACGCCGTGTTGACGCTGCGCCTGCAATTGGTCGAGCGCATCCTGGCGGCTCCGCTGGCACGGGTGGAGCGAGCGGGGTCAGCCAGGCTGATGGCGGCTCTGACCGAGGACGTCGCAGCCATCAGCGACGCGGCGATGGGGTTGCCGTTCTTGTTCGTCAGCGCGACAACCATCGCCGGATGCTTGGCTTTTCTCGGCTGGCTTTCCCCTGGCGTGCTGCTGGCCGTCGTCGCCACGCTCGGGCTGGGGGTCGTGGTCTATCGGCGGATCGAACGCAGCGGTGGACACTCGATGAGCCAGGCACGGCAAACCCAAGACGCGCTGTTCGCCGCATTGCGGGCCGCGACCGACGGAAACAAAGAGCTGAAGTTGCACCGCGAGCGGCGCGAGACGTTTCTCGCCAGCGATCTGCACGCCAACGCGGCGCAATACCGCAATCAACTCTTGCTCGGGTTGGCGCGTTACGTCGTGGCAGGCACTTGGGCCAACACGCTGGTGATTGTCCTGCTGGGTGTGTTGGCGTTTGGCTGGCCGCGCGCCCAGGCCGACGCCCCCAGCTTGTTGACCAGCTACGGGATGACGTTGTTGTATTTGCTGAGGCCGCTCGATTTTGTCCTGCAGTTTCTGCCGGCCGTGACCCGGGCTCGAATTGCGCTCGAGCAGATCGACGCTTTGGGACTGGAGTTCGATCGACCGGAAGCGTCCGGCGGCGCCGAACCGGGGAGGAGGGGCTTCGCGCGGCTCGAATACCACGACGTCTGCTACCGCTACGATGCGCCCGTGGGCGAGCCGGCGTTCACGCTGGGCCCGTTGAGCCTGGGCCTGCGTCCCGGGCGTCTGGTGTTCGTGACGGGCGGCAATGGCAGCGGCAAGTCGACCCTGGCCAAGCTGCTCACGGGCCTGTACGCGCCGAGTTCGGGTCAGGTGACGCTCGACGGCCTTCCGATCGACGAGCGGCGGCGCGAGTGTTTGCGCGAGTTGTTCGCGGCCGTCTTCTACGACTTCCACCTGTTCTTGCGCCTGGTCGGTGACGAGCCGGCCGACCTGCTCAACCGGGCAAGCGAGTGGCTGGCGCGGCTGCGGATCGCCGACAAGGTCGAACTAGCGGCCGACTCGATCCAGGCCCTCGGGCTCTCTCAGGGTCAACGCCGGCGATTGGCGCTGGTCATGGCGCTGCTCGATGAGCGTCCGATTCTGCTGTTCGACGAATGGGCCGCCGATCAGGACCCCAAGTTCAAGGCGGTCTTTTACGAAGAACTGCTGCCCGAGCTCCGCGAGCGCGGCAAGTGCGTCGTGGCGATTTCGCACGACGACCGCTATTACCACGTGGCTGACGAGATCTTGCGGCTCGAGAACGGGCGGCTCGTGGCCGACGAGACACCCCGCGGCCCGGCCGCCCAGGCATAGCCGGCCGCTCAGGCAGACGCAGGGCCGGCGCGACTTTGGCTAGGGGGTCGCCGCGTTGGCCTCCGAGTTTTGCCGCAGGGCGCGCAAGTTGCGCAGGGCCTTCTCGTAGGTCGGATCGATTTCCAAGGCTTTTTTAAAGGCCTTTTCCGCCTCGCTGGGCCGGTGCCGCTGCACGTAGAGCATGCCGAGATTGTTATAGGCCTTGGCGTTCTTCGGATCGAGGACCGTAATCTCGCGACACTGCGCGATGGCCTTCTCGTATTCGTTGGCGCCTAGATATGCCGTGACGAGTTGTTCGCGACCCAGCAGATGATTCGGCTCGCGCTTCAGCAGACGCTCCAGGCACGCGATGGCATCCGTGAAGCGACGTTCACCTAGATATACCACGGACTGCGCATACAGCGTCAACGTATGACCAGGCTGAATCTGCAAGGCAAAGTCCCAGAACTCCATGGCACGCTGCAATTGAGCCTCGTGTTGCTCGGGAGTCAGCGGCTGCCCGTTGTCATCTGCTTTGAGCTTCTTGGCTGCGGCCAGCCCCTGGTTGTAAAGCGATTGCACGTGCACTTTGGTGAACACGGGCGCATAGCCATGGTCGCGTTTGCGGAGCACGGTGGTCTTCAGAATTCGGTCGAATTCCGCGCCGCGCGTCTCCAATTGGGGATTCCGTTCCTGGAGCTTAGTGACGTACTCCAGGCCCGAGATGACGCGGCCGATCACGACACCCATCTGCTGCAAAGTCAGCGCCGTCGAACTGCGATAACAGACGGCGAACCGCGATCCAAGCGTGAGCGGGGTATCGTTGAGCAACATGAACGAGCCGCGCGTCGGCAGGCGCCAGGGCTCTTTCGAATCGGCCTCGGGAAAGACGTAATCGGGGCCCGTGCAGGGGACAAACTCCTTGACGACGCTGTAGCCAGCGTCGCCTTTGCCGGTGCCCGTCTTGTCGCCAGCCAGCGCAAAATAGTTGCGACGCACGTAATAGAACGGCCGTTCGTCGTAGTACTTGCGCTCGCAGAGCGAAACAAACAGCGCAACCGCGTTGGGAAACTCGTTCTCGAACAATTCGACGACAAAACTGCCGCGCGAGGTGTCGACCTGGACGCGCGGCAGATCGTCGGCCGCGGCTTCGCGTGCGCGAATCGCCATTTCGGCCTCGTAGCGCGGTACGGTCTCGTCGCGCGTGCGGAGAAATGCCGCAGCCACGGCGTCTTGCATGTGCAGCCGGTCATGCGCAATCCGCAGCCAGCGTTCGCCGTCCTCGAAATTGCCAATCTCCAGGCAGGCTCGCCCGGCCAGCACGGCCATGGGCCCGAAGTTGTATCCGCTGAGGATCATGCCGCTGCTGATCCGGGCCGCGTCTTCCATTTGATCCGACTCGAAGCATGTGACCGCCATCTTCGCCAGGAAAATCTCGACCGTTTTTTGCCCGGGCTTGGCCGCATATGCTTTCAGGCCGGCATCGATCAGCCGCGGCACGATCTCGTCCGACCAGCGCTGCTGTTCGCGGACCAACTCCGTGCGTTTGACGTCGTTGGGAGCCTCTTGCATGGCCTTGGACCGGACGGCTCGTTCCTCTTGCCAGTTCTTGAGCAGCGTCAAGAACTCTTGAACCTCCGGAGGTTCCTGCTCGAACGGCACCACGGGGGCATCGGGCGAATCGGGAGGCGCGACCGCGCCACCCGGCTGGGGAGCGTCGCCAGGCTCTGCGGCAGCGGCCGCCGGGGGCTGTTCCGCGGCGGTCGAAGGAGCTCCGGCATCCTGGGCGCCGGACGGGCGGCACAACGCGAGGAGCAGCAGCCCGGTCAAACAACAAACAAAACGCATCGGGAATCGCCCCCGCGAGTGGTTGGCAATACGACTACAGCCAGTGCAGCCGCTGGAAAACCAGTGCAGCCACAGGAAAAGATGCCGGCGCGGACCCCCTCTGCATCACGCTCTCAGCGATGAGTTCAGTATAGACGTCCGAACCGGCACCGGTCCAGCATGCGGCGATGGCGATCGACCGCGCAACGCGTTGCCGGCAAATGATTTTCGCCGGAACATGGCCTCGCGGCGACCCGCCGCGCAGAGTGCATGTCCGTCGGACCTTGCGGGCGTCATAATGGGTCGATCGTGCGCTCCGGATCAGGAGGTCGAAAGGTGGGCGAACCCGTTCTCTTGGAAGCCGTGCGGACGCCGTTTGGCCGCCCGAACGGGGCATACAGTGATACGCGCCCCGACGACTTGCTGGCTTTCGCCATGCGTGGCCTGATGGCCCGCGCCGCGATTGCCGCGGACCAGTTGGACGATTGCATCGTCGGTTGCGTCACGCAGTCGGGCGAGCAGGGCGCAAATATTGCGCGGCTCGGCATGTTACTGGCGGGCATTCCTTACACGGTGCCCGCGGTGAGTGTGAATCGCTGGTGCGGCTCGGGCCAGCAAGCCGTGCAATTCGCGGCAGCCGCGGTGGCCGCTGGCGATGCAGACTACGTGCTCGCCGGCGGCATCGAGCACATGACGCGCGTGCCGCTCTACAGCGACATCGGCGGACTCGACCAGCTCGATCCGGCGCTTCAAGCGCGCTGCGAACTCGTTCATCAGGCTGAAAGCGGCGAGCGGATTGCCGAGCGTTGGGCGATCTCTCGCCAGGCAGCCGACGCCTATGGCATGGAAAGCATGCGGCGGGCAAGCCGCGCGGCGACCGAACGGCGACATCGCGAGATGTTAGCGACCACTGGCCTGATGCGCAGCGGCGCGCCGCTGGAGCTGCGGCGGGACGAAGGCATCCGCGACACGATCGACCCTGCTAAGGTGGCCAGCTTGCAGCTTTCGTTTCGGCCGAGCGGCCAGGGCGTGCTCACGGCGGCCAATTCGAGCCAGATCGCCGATGGTGCCGCGGCGGTGCTGATCGGTGACCGCCGCAGGGCCATGGCCGATGGCCTGCGACCCCGGGCACGGTTCTTGGCGCGGGTCGCTGTGGGTGACGATCCCACGCTGGCGCTCACTGGCGTCATACCCGCCACACGCCTGGCACTGAAGCGTGCTGGCCTGAGCCTGGCAGACATCGATTGGATTGAGATCAACGAGGCTTTTTCGACCGTCGTGCTGGCCTGGGCACGAGAACTCGGCGCCGACCTGAACAAGGTCAACCCCTGGGGAGGCGCCATCGCTCACGGCCATGCGCTCGGGGCAACGGGGGCCGCATTGACCGCGAAAATGCTGGCTGGGCTCGAGGCCACCGGCGGCACGCTGGGATTGCTGACCATTTGCATCGGCCATGGACAGGCCACGGCGATGATCGTCGAACGGATCGATTGATGGCCGACGCCGCAGTCATGCCCGTTCGGCCGGAGCGCCGCTGGTGGCGGTGGGTGGCTGCCTTAGGGCTCTTGGCCGTGGCGGCCTATGCCGCGAAGCTTTACCACATGTGGGCCTACCAGGAATCGTACTGGTTCCTGCTCACCCCCGCTTCGATCGGCGACTGGGAACCCGAGGGTTTGCCGCGCGAGGACGTGTGGTTCGAGTCGAGCGACGGCACACGGCTGTTCGGCTGGTACGTGCCACATCCGCAGCCGCGCGGCGCGCTGCTGTTCTTGCACGGCTCGGGCGGAAACATCGCCCTCCCCTATCAGCGCGACGCGCTCCTCGAACTGCATCGGCTAGGGCTCTCGATCTTCGTGTTCGATTACCGCGGCTATGGCCGCAGCGCCGGTACGCCGACCACGGAAGAGCAGTTTCATCGCGACGCCAGGGCAGCGCTCGATTGGCTCTGCCGTCGCGAGAAACTCGAATCGCGCGCGGTGTTGCTGCTGGGGCGCTCGATGGGAGCGACCCTGGCCATGCGGCTGGCGGGTACCGCGGGAGCGCGGTGCTTGATCCTGGAAAACGGGCCGCCTTCGCTGACCGACGTCGCCGCAGTCAACTACCGCTGGGCGCCGATGCGCTGGCTGCAGCGATATCGGTTCGAGGGGCTACCCGATTTGGCCCGATACGACGGTCCGTTGTTTCAAAGCCAAGCCGAGCGCGATGAAGTGGTGCCGATGGAGATGGCGCGGAGCGTGTTCGACACGGCACACGGGCGGAAGGAACTGTTCGTCGCGCCGGGCCTGAGACATGGCGACTCGCAACCCGTGGAATACTATGTGGCCTTGGACCGCTTTCTCGACGAAGTGCTGGGACCGCAAGCGGTGTTATCCTCCGAGGTGGGCGAAGAGCAGGCGGCGCCGCAGCCACCACAAGCCCCCGACCGCGGCGGCCACGAGCAAGCCGGCCACGGTTAGCTCTCCGGCCACCGATGGCAGCGGGGGCGAGGCCGTGGGCTTGGGCGCAAGGCGGTCTTCATCGGCCAGCGCCATGGCGAAGATGCCGATCATCATTTCCTGCCACGTCTGGTCGCCCCAGCGCACCGTGGCAGCGGGATCCGGGTTAGCGGGGTTGTCGACCGAATTGTCGTACCACGCGGTGCAATGCAGCTTGGTACCCAACGGCAGCCGTTTCGGTTCGGCAAACACATAGTTGTATTGCCAGTTGAAGTCGTATCGCGGAACGTCCAACAAGATTTCTTCGCTACCGTCCGGGTACCGTGCCGCGAAACGAAACGCCTTGCCGCGCAGATGCAGGTGCGGGCGCATCGCCAGGACCAAGGCATTCGCCGGAAAGGTAAAGTCGACCGACACTTCGTGATTGCTCGCGCCCGGGGGGATGGCAAAACTCGTGTTCGCCGGCATCACCGAGTGAATCTCCTTGTGCACCTTGGCCGGGTCGGCAAACACCAGGCCAACCCGGCTGCAATCCTGCTGCGGGTTGCCGTTGGGGGTGTAGTGCATTTCGAAGACCAACTGGCTGCGCGCCGGAATGCGCATGGCCATGCCTTCGGGGGCTTGCCAGGGATCGCCGCCGGGATCATAGCCGCCCACCAGGTTGATGCGTTCGTTGAGCGCCAGATCAAACGGTACGTCCGGCGGCTTGAGATAAACGGTCGCATGGTGCACGACCTCTAACGCCGAGGGCCGCACCTCGACGGCTTTGACCCATTTGTCCTCGGTGAAGTGCGGATCGGCGTAGAACCATTGGTAGGCCACGGTGCCTTCGGCCGGCACCTCAAACGGCCGCTGGGACATCGGCACGATCGCGTCCGGTTGCGCGATGCGCCAATCGGGCGAAAACTGCCGCGCGGCGGGCGCCCGCGCAGGATCGCCTTCGGGAGCACCGGCTTTCACCCAGCGCTGCACGAGATCGAGCTGCTCGTCGGTCAGCCGCTGGTTGTTGGCAAAGGTGCCATATTCCGGCGCGGCGTGCCACGGCGGCATCCGTCGCTGGGCCACGACCTCGCCGATCATGTCGGCCCAGCCCACGGCCTCGGCATACGTCAATAACGAAAACGGTCCGATCTGCCCCGGGCGATGGCATTCCTGGCAATGTGCCTGCAGCAGCGGGGCGATCTGCTCGGACCAGGTCACGTCGGCATCGGGCTGGGGTTGCCGTACGCGGCCGATCAGACAGCCGGGCGCATTGGTCTGGGCGATTTCGACCGGACGTCTTGCCAGCACCTGTTCGATCGCCAGGGCCAGATCGCGGCGGTTGGGTCGGGTGCGCTGCGTGCCGATCTCGTACTGATCGTCAATCCGGCCGTGATAGCGCACCACGCGCTCGGCGTCGAGCACACAAAATTCCGGCGTGCGGCGGATGCCGAATCGATCGGCCACGACGTTGCCGGGATCTTTCAGCAACGGGTATTGCAAGTGAAACTCGGCGACCAACTCGGCCAGTTCGGCCAGCGAGTCCTGCTGGTTGGGATCGATCGCCAAGAACACGACGCCGGCCGGAGCGAATTCCGTAACCAGCTCGTTGAGGCGGCGGGCGTAAATCCGCGCCAGCGGACATTCGGTCCCCAGAAAGCCGATCACGACGACCGGCGAAAAGGCGTAATCCGTCAACCGGTATTCCTTGCCGCGGTAGTCGGCCAGCTCGAAGTCGTCGACATGGCGTCCGACTACGGGTGCCGCTTGGTCGTCGGCGCACACCAAGCAACTCGAATGCGCGGCGCTTGCCAGGGCAAGCAACAGCGGCGCGAAGCAGCGGCCAAGTCGGCGATGAACCACGCTAGGGCGCCTTGTACAGATCGTTGCCCTGATCGTCGGCGAGTCCCAAGAAGGGACCGCCTGTTTCCACGGCCAGTAGCGCCCGCACGGTGCCACGAGCGTCGTTCAACGTCAGGCCAGGGCCGGTCGAACGGACGTCGAGGACCGCGCGGCGCCGGCCGTGCTGATCGTTCAACTCGAGGAAGGGGCCCTGGTCCGTGTTGCCCAAGACGGCGGTCTCCTCGCCTTGCGGGTCGACCAGGATGAACCGCCGGGCCTGAACGAATTCGGGAATAGCCTGCGAGGTGCGTTCGCGCAGCTTGGTGCGGTAAATCCACGCGGCTTGCAGCGCCCACGACCCGAGCAGGCCCAACAGCAACAGTCCGACCAGCAACCGCAATCGCGCGGCACGCAGCTCCACTCGTAACAATCGCGATTCAAGATCCATGACAGCCTGGCTCCCCGAAATACGTGTTGCGTCCAAGGTGCAATTGACTCATAGACCGGCCGGAACGGACGAAGCGGCCCATGCGGACTCTCCCGCCGGCGACGGCGCAGTGCCACGCGGCCGTCGAGACAGCCACCAAGCGCTGGCCGCAATTGCCAGCACGCCCACGGCCGCGGAATAGGCGTAGCGGCGGTCTGTGCCGGCCGGCGCGGCGCGCGGATCGTCCAGTGGCGCCACGTCGAAATAGCCGATCAACATCTCTTCCCAACTCTGCTCGCCCCAGCGCACCGTGGCGGTCGGGTCGGGGTTCGCCGGGTTCTCGGCCGAATTGTCGAAGCCGGCCTCGCAATGAATCCGCGTGCCGGCCGGCAACCGCTTGGGCTCGGCCAGGATGTAGCGGTTCTGCCAGAGAAAATCGTAGCGCGGCACGTCCAACAACACCTCGCGGTGCCCGTCGGGATACTCGGCCGTGTAGCGAAACGATTTCCCGCGCAAATGCATGTGAGGCAGCATGGCCAAGAGCAGCGCTGGCGACTTGACGCGGATCGAGACGTCTGCGCGATAGGCGGGATCGCCGGGCGGGATTTCAAACCAGTTGTTGACGGCGGGCACCGTCGTCACTTCGGTGCGCCGCGCCCCCGGCGGAGCGAAGATCAGCCCCAGCGAGCTGAGATCCTGTTGCGGAGCCCCGGTCGGCGTGTAGTGCATCTGGAAGACGATCCGCGATCCGGCCGGGATTGGCTTAGCGAGCCCCGCCGGAAAGGTCGTTGGGCGCATGCCCGGCACATAGCCGCAGAGCATGTGGTTTTGCAGGGCCCACAACTCGGCCAATTCGTCGCGCGTGAGCCGGGCCGCATCGACCTCGGGCGGCGCCACAAAGATGTTTACGTGGTGGACCACGGCGCGGTTCCCCGGCCGGGCCTCGGCGGCGTCGATCCAGACATCGTGCGTGAATTTCGGATCGACGACGAAGTACTGGTATTCGATCACTCCCGCGGGCGCGACGTCGTAGGCACGGTCGCTCATGGGCAGAATCAGATCGGGATAACGCGGCAGCAACCAACCGGTGGAGAAGTTCGGTGGCGGCGGTACACGCGCCAAATCACCCGAAGGTGCACCGGCTGCAACCCAGGCGAGAATCGCTTCGCGCTCCTCGGGCAGCAGTCGGCCTTCGTTCTCGAACGTGCCCCAGGGCGCTTCGGCGTGCCACGGCGGCATGCGCCCGGCCTCGACGACTTCGCCGATCATGCCGGCCCAGCCGACGACTTCGCCGTAATCTTGCAGGGAGAACGGGCCGATCTGACCGGGCCGATGGCAGTTCTGGCAGCGACGTTGAAAGATTGCGGCGATTTGCCCTGCCCAGGTGATCCCGGCCGTGGGGTCGGGGGCGAGCAGTCGACCGATGCGGCAACCCGGCGCCACGGTTTCGGCGATTTCGACGGCGCGCTGCTGCAGCACTGCGTCGAGCGCGACGGCTAGATCGCGGCGCGTGGGCGCGGCCCGTTGATAGCCGACGCCGAATTGATCGTCGATGCGGCCGCGGTAGCGCACCTTGTGCTGGGCGTCGAGCAGAAATACCTCAGGCGTGCGCTCGGCGCCAAACGCATCGGCCACCACGTTGCCCGGGTCTTTCAGCAGCGGAAAGGCGAGCTTCGTAACCTGCGCCAGGTGGCTGATCTCGGCTAATGAATCCTGCTGATTCGAGTTGATCGCCAAGAACGCCACACCGCGGTCGGCATATTCGGCCGCCAGCTCGTTGAGCCGCGGAATGTACAGCCCCACCAACGGGCACTCGACGCCCAAGAACGCCACGACGACTGCGGGCCGATCGGCCAACTGAGCCAGGGTGCGGACCGTGCCGGCGGTATCGGCGAGGCTGAAATCGGGCACACTGCGTCCCACGGGCGAAGCGCCGGCATCATCCGCGCGGGCAACGCCGGCGTCGAACCCGCACCACGCGTCGAGCGCTGCCGCCACAACCAGGACAGGAACAAACGGCCGCCAGGCCATAGCGCTCGACCGCCTCGCTAGGAAACCGATCGCAACCGGTAAATGCTCCACGGGCGAACCGTCCAGGTCGCGGCCAGCAGCGAGGCCAGCCCCGCGCCGCTGAGCAAGGCCGCCAGGACGGCGTAGCCGCCTTGACGATTTCGCGATGGAATCGGCATACCCACCCCGCGAGAAAAATCCTGGTCCTTGGCGACGTAGGCGATCGCGCCGATCATCATTTCTTCCCACGTCTGGTCGCCCCAGCGCACCGGCTGTGTCGGGTCGGGATTCGCGGGGTTCTCGGTCGAGTTGTCGAACGTCGCCAGGCACTCCATCACCGTCCCCTTCGGCAGCAGCTTCGGCGTGCGGAGCAGGTAATCGTGCTGCCAGTTGAAATCAAAACGCGGCACGTCGCAGAGAATCTCGCTGGTACCGTTCGGGTACCGGGCGAGGAACCGGAAGGTGTTTCCGCGCAGGTGCATGTGCGGGCTCATCGAGTAGAGCAGCGAGTCTTCGGCAAAGGTGAACCGCGAAGTGACCGGATGCGACGCGGCACCGGGCGGAATGGTGAAATCGCGATTGGCCACGAGCACCAGCGACAACTGGCGCTTTACCTCTTCGGGCTTGGCAAACAACATGGCAACGGAGCTGCGGTCGGTTTGCACGCTGCCGTTGGGCGTATAGTGCATCTCGAAGATGAATTTGGACCCGGCCGGGATGAATCGCGCCGTACCGTCAAAGTGCTTAATGTTGACGGGCCGCTTGCCGGGCGCAAAACCGCCGAGAAAGTTGATCGGCCGCCCAATATCGATGTCCCAGGGTGTATTGGGGGGCAGGAAATAGACCGTCACGTGGTGCACCACGGCCGGATTCCCCGGGCGGCACTCGACCAGCCGGATCCACTTGTCTTCCTCGAACCCGGGATCGACGACGAACCACTGATATTCGACGGTTCCCTCGGCCGGTACGACAAACGGCTTGTCAGCGATGTAGACGACCTGGTCGGGCTCAGGGATTTGCCAGCCTTCGACGAACTCGCGCGGCGGCGGGGCCAGCGCCGGGTCGCCCTGGGGTGCGCCAGCCGCCACCCAGTCGAGAAACATCTGGCGCGCCTCATCGGGCAGCCGCATCGCGTTGGCAAAGTCACCGTACTCGGGATCAGCATGCCAGGGCGGCATCCGACGTTGTTCGACGACCTCGCCGATCATGTCGGCCCAACCGACCGTGTCTTCGTAGGTGAGCAGCGGAAACGGCGCGACCTGCCCGGGACGGTGGCACTCCTGGCAATGCTCGGCGGCCAGCGCGGCAATCTGGCCCGACCAGGTCACGTTGCCCTCGGCGGCCGGCTCGTGGATCCGGCCAATCAGGCACCCCACCGCCGTGGCCAGGGGGACTTCGACTGCCTGGCCGGCGAGCAACTGCTCGATCGCCAGCTCGAGGTCTTTACGCTGTGGCTTGGAACGCTGAATCCCGATGATGAATTGATCGTCGACGCGGCCGATGTAGCGGATCACGCGCTGGCGGTCGAGCACGAACATCTCGGGCGTCCGCTGTGCGCCGAACTGATCGGCTACCTTGTTGCCCGGATCTTTGAGCAGGGGAAACGTGATGCCGTGCGTCCGCGCATAATGGAGCAATTCGGTGTTCGAATCCTGGCGGTTCGAATCGATCCCCAGAAACACGACTCCCTGCGCCGCAAACTGCTGCTGCAAAGACTCGAGCCGGGGACCATACAGCTTGGCCAGCGGACATTCGACGCCCAGAAACGCGACCACGACCACCGGGGCAGCCGAGAAGTCGCTGAGCCGATGCTCGGACCCCCGAAAACTGCGAAGGGTGAAATCGTCGATCTTGCGTCCCAGCGGAGTTGCCGGCTCGTCGGCCGCGCGCAAAGCGCGGGGGCCGGCGAACAGCACCGCCCCGAAGATGAGAATCCCGGCCAGGGTGGCCGCCCTGCCCAACCGCACGCCGACGCACGGCAAACCCGGCGCGCATCGAGGGACCGGTGGCGGGGAGAAGGTCATGGTCGACACCGCACCGAGCAACAAATGAAGCCTCCGCCCACGGGCGGAAGCCAACGCCTCCACAGCCGATTCTAGTCGTGCCATGATATCCAAGCAACTTGCGACGGCCGTTCAGGTTGCGACATTCTATCGCAGGGCGGGTTAGCGCAATTTGAACGCCTCGGACAACGCACAATTGTCGCATTCGGCCCACCGGAGGACAGGCGCGGAACCAACCGGCCAGGGTCCGGCACGCGCCCCGGTACGCACGGCGCTAGCGTGGTTGGCCGTGTGTGCGGGGCTGCTCGCCTGGCGCTTCGAGACGATCGATTCACCACCCTATTGGGACGCCACCGTGGGGCTGTTCACCGAGGCCGATTTCCTGGTCGACAGCCATTTCGATTACCAGCGGCTGATGACGCGCGAAAAGAGCGTGTGGGACGGCGGCGCGCGGAGCTACGTCTCCAGCGTCCTCCCCAGCTTCGTGGCGCTGCTGATGCTCGTCTGTCCCACGCCGCGCGTGACGATCATCGTCTATCACCTGTTCACCTATGCGTGCGCGGCGGTGGTGCTGGTCGCGTTGTTTCGCATCCTCCGCCCGCATTGCGGTGCCGGGGCCGCACTGCTGGCCGTAGCGCTGACCGCGGCCGTGCCCATCTTCAGCACGCAGATCGAGCTGTTGGGCATGGAAATGCCCATGGCGGCCGCAGTGCTGATGGCCGTCGATCGACTGTTCAGTCGCCGGCCGGCGGCCGCACTGGGGTGGACCGCCGTGGGCTATGCCTGCAAGGCCAGCGGCGCCGTGGCGACGGTGGCAATCCTCGGGCTGATCGTGCTGCGCGCGATCGTCGTCGGCAGGGATCGCCGTCGCGACGAGCGTCTGCCGGGGGCGATCGTGCTCGGTGTGTTGCTCGTCGCCGCGGAACTGTTCGTCATGCGCCATAACCACATTTCCAGCGAACTGATCCTGCGCGACCATCGCCACGAGCTGGCCACGTTGCAAGTCTTGGCTCCGCTGTGCTGCCCTGACCTGATCGTATTGCTGCTCCTGGCCGCGGCCGCGGCACTCGTCGCAATGTTCCTTTCCGCGCGAGGCGCCGCGCCAGCGTCCGGCACCTCCGGCGCAAGTCGGCCTGGCCTGCGAAGCTGGCTTGCACGCGACGATGTCCAGTTCGTCCTGCTGTGCTGGGCCATCGTGCTGGGCGTCGTGCTGGGCATGGCGCGGGTCATCTTCTTACCGCGCTATCTGCTGGTCGCGGTGCCGTTTCTGGTGGCTGCCTGCGCGGTGCCGCTGTTCACCGCAAACCGTGCCCGCTGGAAATACGCCCTGTTCGCGGGCCTGCTCGTCTTCGAGCTGGCCAACCAGCATGGCCGGTTCTACCCCGCGCTGGCCCAGGCCGTTGCAGGCGAATTGGGACGCACGGGCGGACTGCTCGACCGGTCGCGCGAATACCTGGCCGATCACCAGGCCAACCTCGCCTTGATTCGCAGGCTGGAGGAGTGCTGCGCAGGACAGCCGATCTTTGTGCCCGCGCCGCTGACGAATTTTGTGACGTTGCCCCGGTTGGGCTACGTCCAGAAACCGTGGACCGGCGGCTATTTGCTCAACAACTATTCCGACCGCGTGGCCTGGCTGCGACACCCGCTGGCGGCGGCGCTCGACGACGTTCCCGAAGCCCCGGTCTTCATCCGCATCGACACCCTGCATCATCGCTTCGCGCGGTTGTTCGATACGCCGGAACCTGAGGCGGGCGACGAAATCCTCTACGAAGATCGCCGGTTCGAATCGCCGCTGTTGGTGTTTCGCAAGCGCTGGGGGGGCAGCGTGCCCTCGCGAGCAGAGCGCGAAGCCTGGTATCGGCAGCGGCTGCTTCCTTTGGTGAGCGACGCCAGCCGGCAACGCGCCGTGGCGCTGCACCTGGTGCAAACCGGACAGGACGAGCGTGCGCTGCCCGAGCTGCGCCACGCCTTGGCCGTCGAGCCGCGAGCTGCCGATCTGTGCCAAATGCTGGCCGATCTGCTCAGTCGCAAGCGGCCCGCTGCCGGTGCGAGCGAACTGGACGAGGCCGACCAATCGATTCGTCGCACCCTGGCGTTGGAACCCGACGAAGCCGGGGCCTGGCTGATCCTGGCCCGGGTCGAACAACTGCAGGGCCATGCGGAAGCAGCGGCCGCGGCGCGCGAAAGAGCGGCACGCTTGGACCCTGAACGGCACGACCCGTTTGGTTCTTGAACTCGCGGGTTCCGGCTACTCGAGCCGCTGCCAGCGGCCATCGCGATAGGCGAATTCGAGATCTCGCCGCCGGAACCCGTAACGGCCTCCCAGCGGCGGTTCGACCTGAAACTCCTGATCGCGCTCCGCTTCGCCGCGATCAGCCCGAGACGCCGTGTGCCAGACGTCGTACTCGAAGCTCAGCCGCGCACGTGGCACATTGTCGGCCGTCGTGCCTAGCACCTGGCACCATTGTGGACTGCGAATCAACCGCAAGCGGCGGTACCAGCGGCCATCGGGCGACTGTAAGGCCGCGCTGGGAGTCGCCTGGTCGATCAGGTACGCGGCGACGAAGCGATCGAGTTGCTGTTGCGGCCGGCCGGCACGCCCCCCGACGCAGCCTGTCAAGAGCGGCAAAGTTCCGACACAGACGATGGCCAACCAGCGCAGCAAATGGCGCATCGAGCTTTATCCCGTGGGGGAACTCGCCCGGGCCGCGCCCGAGGGGCGGCCCGCGGCGGACATCGCGTGATCCGTATCGCGCTCGCTGGTCGCGGGCTTCCAAATGCCGACGCGGTAGCGGAGCAGATTGACCACGAACTCTTTGCAGGTGTGCACGGTGACGTGCGAACGACCGCCAGTGCGCATTTGCGCCATGACGTTGCGTTCGATGACCGGCAGCTTGAGCTCGCGAGCCCTGAGCATGATCTCAGGGTCGATGAACCAATCGGTCGAACGGATGTTCATGCGGGGAAAATATTCCCGCGGAAAGACCTTGGGGCTGCCATTCACGTCGAGCGAGCCGATGCCCGGGTAGAGGATGTTGGCCAGGGCGTTGTAGACGATCGAGATAATCTTGCGCCGCAGCCCGTCGAGGCGAAACCGCCGCCGCACCTTGACGAACACGGGCGTCGGCGACGACAAGGCCAGCTCGCAGATTTTCACGACGTCGGCCGCCTCGCATTGGCCGTCGGCATGCACGAACCCGATGATCCGGCCCCGACAGGCCGCGAGCCCTTGGAGAATGCCGTTGCCGTAGCCGCGATTGACATCGATGCGGCGTTTGACGACCGGCGCCCCGGCGGCGACGAACTCGTCGATAATCCGCCCAGTGCCGTCCATCGACCCATTGTCGACCAGCACCAGCTCGACGCGCACGTGCCGTTCGCGGAAGGCGGCCAGCAACTGGGTGACCGTGGTGCCCAACACCGATTCCTCGTTGTAGCACGGGATCGCCAGTGCCACGTCCGGCGTGTCACCGGCACCCTCCTGGCTGCCGGATTGCGGCGCGGTTGTCGAATTGCCGGACGGGTCGATCATGGGCGGCATGCGCAGATTCGTCAGGGTTGCGGCTGGACCAATGCAGCGAAACCCAGTCGAGTATAACATGAATCTCACGCCGGCCTCGCCAAGCAACTGCTGGCTCTGGTTTTCCGGGCGAATGCTTCCTCTTCTTGCCGCGTGTTCGTGCCGTCGTATGCCCGAGGCGAGCCAGCGAGATTGCGAATCGGCAGCGCGCTGGCCACTGGGCTGTTGGCAACTATTTTCGCTGGCCGTGGTCCTGTTGACGGCGCTGTTGGCCGCGTCGCGGTGGGAGATTCTGCGCTGGCCGCCCTATTGGGACTTTGCGATTGGACTTTGGGCCGAGGCAAGCTTCCTGGCCGACACGGACTTCGACTATGCCCGGCTGCGCTACGAAGAACGGCCCATCGGCGAGGGCGGTACGCGCTGCTACGTAACGAGCATCGTGCCCACGCTCGTGGCAATCGCCATGCGGACGCTGCCTTCGAGCGCATCCGTTCTCTTGGTGGCGCACCTAGTCACCCTGGCTTGCTCGGCGATCTTGTTGGTCCTGGTGATCGATCTGCTCCGGCAGCGCTGCGGTACGGTGGCGGCGGTCCTCGCGGCTGGGTGCGTGGCGACGACGCCGATGTTCAGCGCGCAGATGGAAATGCTGGGCATGGACCTGCCTCTGGCTTTGTGCTGCACGCTGGCACTCTGGTCGATTGACCGGGAGCGCCCCGCCTGGGCCTGCGCGGCCGCCGCAGTGGCGTTCCTGGTTAAGGCGACGGGGTCGTTGGTTGCGGTCGCCTTGTTGGCCTATTGGATTGGCGGCCTCGTCCTGGCGCGCCACACCGGGCGTCGGCCGCCGGTCGTCTGGATGCTGGTTGCCGCGCTGCTCGTGGTCTGCGAGACCGCTGCCATCTCCTGGGGAGGACAGTTGGGCTGGCAGATGACGACGGCGTTTCGATCCCGAGACCTGGGCCTGGCGGCTATTTGGACGTGGTGTCCAGATCTCGGGATGGGCTATCTCGCGGCGAGCGCCTTGGCCGTTGTTTGGAGCGTGGTCGCGTGGCGGCGCGGCACGCTCGGGCAGCATTTCGCGCAGAACGGCGCGGCGGTCTTCGCCGCGATCCTGTGCGTGGGAATGTTGTGGTCGATCACGCGAATTATCTTCCTGCCGCGCTATCTGTTGCCTACGGTTCCGCTGCTGTGGATTTTCCTGACTACGGCGCTGGCCGCGCAGATCGCCTGGCGGCTGGTGCCGATCGGAATCCTGGCCGTATGCTGCGCGCTGAACCTGGGAAATCAGTACGGCCGGTTCTACCCCGACTTGATTGCGGCGCATGGCGAGCGTCTCGGCCGCACGGGCGCGTTGCTCGAGCGAAGCCTGGAATACCGGGCCGATCAACGCGCCAACCTCGCGGCGGTGCGGGCACTAGTGGCCGCGAATCCCCAGGAGCCGATTCTGGCCGCGTGGCCGTTTCCGCACATGCTGGCCATGCCGCGCCTGGGATTCGTCGAGCGCCCCTTGTCCGGCTACTCGGTCAACGGCTTTTCACGGGCCTACCCGGCGTTTCAGGACATCGAACAGGCGGTGTTTGTCGATCGGCCGCAGCGCATCATCGTCGTCGACGAGGGGAACTCGTTCAGCGAGTACTCGCGATCGTTCGTGTTGCCCTCGCCACAAACGGGCGAAGAGCTTCTGTTCGACGATCGCCAGGCTTCGCCGCTGGTGGTGTTTCGCCCGACCCTGCCCGCCGGGGATGCGGAAGGTGCCTTGGCGCGCTGGTACCTGGACCGGCTGTGGACGCCGGCCGATCCGGTGCATTGGGCACTGCTGTTGCGCGATTACTACGAACAACGCGACGACCCCCTCCGCGCGGCGCGCGTGCTCCGCGAGACCCTGGTACGGATACCTCAGGCCGACGCCATCGAGCAGGCGTATCTCCGCTGGTTGTTCGACCACGGATGCTGGTTCGAAGCCGCCAACTTGTGCCTGGATCGCGCGACGCGCATCGATACATCGCAAACAGTCCAGGAATGGAGCCGCCGAGAGGGCCATCGGCGGCCGGCGTATATCCCCCTGCCGGGCACGCCGCGCCGCGAGCTGTTCGCCGATCCTGCCGCGGCGGAACTTTGGCTCCGAGAAGAGCTGAAACAAGCGCAAGGGGCAACGCACGATTCGACGAGCGTGGGCCGACAGGCGCTGCTGCTGCTGGCGCAGGGTGACGTGCAGGGAGCAGACCGAGTGCTGACGAAGGACCATCGCCGGCAGCCACTCGAGGGACTTGCCGCGCTGGTCCAGGGACTGATCGACTTGCACAGCGGGCGGACCGACGCGGCCGTCGCGTCGCTAGCACGTGCCGGCGAAACGGCGCCGCCCGATGCCTTGCCTGGTTTGCGCGCTCAGGCGGCTACGGCGTTGGGCGTGTGCCGGCTTTCGACCGGCGAAATGGCGGATGCCGAACGGCATTTCCGGGCCGCTCTGGAGCTGGCGCCTGACGAGTTCTTCGCGCGGCAAGGGCTGGCCAATGTGCTCGCCCGGCTTGGGCGCTGGGACGAAGCCTTCGAACAAGCCGCGGCTGCCGCAGGGCTCCGCCCCGAGAACTCCGAAATTGCGGCGCTGCTCCGGCAGATCGAACAACGTCGGCCATCGCGCCCGGCGGTGGCGTTGTCCGCTATGGTCCGCTGATCTGTGCGGCCGCCAAGGGCAGCTCGAAGCAGGCCGCCTCCTTGTCATTACGAACCAGCAGATACTTGCCCGCCACGGCCAGCGTGTTCCAAGTCTTGCTCGACAGCGCGGCCACGCGCCCCAGCTCGCGATGCTTGGCCGGGTCCGCCGCCACGAGGACGACTTCGCCCGGCTCGGTCTGCACGACGAGATGCTCGCCGACCAGCAGAATCTGCCCATGGCCGTAACGGCCCTGCTTCCAGCGGCGCTGGCCGGTTTCCAATGCGACGCATGAGAGGATGCCGTCGTCGAGACCGTAAACGTAGCCGTCTTGAATGGCAACGTTAGTGAACTTGGTCTTCATGACGTTCTTGTTGCGCCAAATGGTTTCCGTCGTGATCTTGCCCGCCGGGTCGGTGGTCAACCGGAAGAGCGCGCTGCCCACGCCGTAGCCGCTGGAGATGAACACGCGGTCCTCGCCGATGGCAACCGGCTGCGAACACTTCGAATTGTCGCCAGGCCAGGAATACGACCACAGCTCGGTCCCTGTTTCAGGATCGTGGCTCGTGATCGTCTTGTTGTTCAGTATGAGGATCTGCTCACGGCCCAACAGCTTGGCCACGCCTGCCGAAGCGTAGCCCGACAGGTCGCTTCCGGCCGCCCAGCGCGGGCTGCCCGACTGGATGTCGTAGGCCGCGAGCGTGTTGCTGCGCGTGCCGCCGGTGACCACGATTACCAGGTTGCCGTAGACCAGGGGTGAACTGCTCATCCCCCACTGGACGACCGCGCCCCCGTAGTCGGCGATCACATCGCGCGACCAGATTTCCTTGCCCGTCGAACCATCCAGGCAAGCCAATTCGCCGAGCGAACTGTACACGTAGACGCGCCCGTCCACGATGGTCGGCGTGCAGCGGGGCCCGTTGCCGCCGATCGCCGAGATCATGCCGGCCTTGCCTTCGCGGGTCCAGCAAATGCGGCCGGTGGCGATTTCGTAGCACAACGTGCATTCGTTCGGACCGCGGAGCTCCTGCGTCAGCGCATAGGGACCCACGACCGCGAATCCCGACCAGCCCTCGCCAATGGGCAGCTTCCAGAGCAGACGCGGCGCGTGCTGCGTCCAATCGCCGTCGAGCCGGACGCCCGGCACGTGGCAGTCGCGGTGAACGCCGAGGAACTGCGGAAAATCGTGCGGCGTCGTCGAGCGCAGATCGACCTGAGTCGCGTTCGTGGCCACCGTCGTGGCCTGCGGTTCCCAGCGCCAGGTGAAATCGAGCCAGAAATCGCCGGTGAGGCCGACACGGCGCGTACACGCCTTGAGACCGCCCAAGCCCGCGAGGGCGATCACCGCGACCAGCAACCGTGAACGGAGCGTCGCACCGGAGAGAAAGACAAACCAAAGCACCAGCAAAGCCGCGCCGAGGATGGCCAAGAGCTGGGGAATCAGCACGCGCATTTGCTGATCGCCGATGACGACAAACACGCCGCCGATCGCCAACAACGTCAACACCACGATGGCGACGCCGCCTCGCCAGCGGATGCCCGCGGGCGGCGCGGCCACTGGGGAAGATGCGCTCGTGGCTGACGTCAGGTCGTCGCTCATCGCGCGGTACCTGGGGGGAGAGAGGTGCAGATCGAAGGTCGCCTTGCGGCGCGACGATGGAGTATATCGCTCACCTTCGGTGATTCACCATGACCGGGAAACAGGCAGCCGCTCAGGGCGCCGAATCGGTTTCCGTTTCGCCGGGTTCCAGGCCGTTTACGACGTCCTGGCCGAAGGTGTAGAAGAGCCAATCGAGGTCGCTGCCGCCGATCAGGCGGTCGATCGCACCGTCGGCCA